>NZ_JAGXJM010000014.1:0-263411 GCF_019091445.1 Streptomyces sp. GbtcB7 | reverse complement strand
ACCCCAGGCCATCGACCTGGGGTTTCAATATGGAGCGGGTGACGAGAATCGAACTCGCACTCTCAGCTTGGGAAGCTCAGGGCGTCTAGGGCTTGTTCAAGACCAGGCCTACGGAGCCTCCTTCGAGCCCGTTGTCCTCCTCCAAGTGGAGATGAGCACCGTCCGGTGTGTCGTCCTAGGCGAGCGTGAGGAGGTGGCCGACCAGGGTCTGCAACCCGGCAGTGCTTGCCGACGACAGCCGGCCACGACGGCGGGCGCGCCAACCGACCAGGCGCGCGTGTGTCTCGCTGTACCCCCACCGACCTTAGCCAGCCCATTTGCGGTTATCTGGCGTGCGTCACCTGTGGCGGTCCGGGCGCAGCGCGTGGCACGGACCAACTGGGTCGTCGTGCTCGACGTTGACGACCAGGGCCCCGGCGTTCTCCCCTGGATGTCCGGTTCATGGTGATCTTGTGATGCCGTAGAGGGCGAGGACTTGGTGTTGGTCGGTGTGGGCGCGTCGGGCGAAGGTGATGTTGACGTGCCCGGCCAGCTTGAGGGCACCGCGGATCAGGTCGCGGACGGTGGCCAGGACGGCGGGGGTGTTATGAGCCCTGACAACACGCGTGCCGTGGCCGCGCGTTCATGGCCCCGCCCGTGAATACCACCGCCCGACAACGGTTTCAGGCCGTGCCGGGGCCGTAAATTGGCCAAGCCTTGACCGCCACAGCGCCCTCATAGAAGATCCCTTCGAGCCCTCGATAACGGGGAGCGGGGATAGGGGGAACGTGAAAAAGTTTGGGAAGTCAATACTTTTCGGCATTTCGGGCGCCGCGCTTGCGGTTTCCAGCTTTGCCACTCCGGCGGCGGCCTACGGCCCTCAGGGCGGAACCGGTACCGGCGATACCGTGATTGAGGCCAGCGACGGCCTCATACCTGGGCAGCCCGTCATCCACAAGAGGGGTGACGGCGTCAACCCGCCAGCGGAGCTGGGTAACCCCTCCGAGTGGGGCGTGGTAAAGCTAGAAATCAAAGATTCGGCCGCTCAGCTGAAAGGGAATACCTGCCAGAATGTGACTCATGGCAAGTGGTGCTATGGGTACGATCTGGTGTCGGCTGGAAAGAGGTGCTACTCGAACTACATCGCGGATGTGAAGCACAAGTCAACGGTCAGGGTCCAGAACGTCGACCATTCAAGTGGCTGGGTGGCGAAGGGGGATACTTCCTACGCCAGCTCAACACAAGGTGCGGCATGGACCTGCTATGCGTATTACGATAATGCATAAACGTTTCCGCCGCGATGAGGGTTGATCTCCCTCGGGTGGGCCATTACTCCGGGCACACACGGGCCCGGAGTAATGGCGCATTAGGGCCGGAAGGGGAGAGAGTGAACTTTTGGAGTGCTCGGGCCGCGTCGTTTGCGGTGCCACTCGGGCTTGGCTTGTTGCTTGGCCTGATAGGGCCTACCGTTGAGCATTGGGGCGGCAGTCCAGGTGCGGCCGTGGGCGCCGTTTTCACCGGTGGGTGGCCGTGGGCCTGTTACGCGTTTCTGGTGGGTTATTTCCGTCGGTCTAAAATCGAATCGGTTGTTCTCGCGCCTCTGGGGCTGACTATCGGTGTCGTGACCTACTACCTGACTAAGGGAAGCCTGGCCTCCCTGGGTGGACTGGATTCCTCAGGTGCGGGATCATCCGGAATTGCCCTCTGGGGTGTGCTGGCATTCTTCTTCGGAGCACCCCTTGGGCTGCTGGGGAACCTCGCGCGGGTGCCGGGCATCGGCGGCCTGTTCTTCCGGCTGCTTATTCCCCTGGTGGCTTTTTATGAGACTTCCATGCGTCTGGAGACGGAGTCGCGCGGGCCGAGTCAGGTTGTTCTGGGTACCTGGACCACCGTTCGGTTCACGGCTGTTGCCGTTGCGGTCGCTCTGGTGGGCCACACTGTCTGGGGTTGGTGGAGGTCTCGCCGTGTTCGTTCCGCCGGGGTGGGCGTTGGCTAGTGAGGTGTTTCAGCGTGGCCACTGAGGTGTTTCAGCGTGGCCACTGATCGAGTGACGACGTAACCGTCCGCAACGGACAAGGCTCCCGTGCCGTTGAGGGAGGTGTTCGACGTCTCAACTCGCTGGCACAGGAGCCCTGTTGGTTACCTATCCTGCCGCACTCGGCCTGCCCCGTGCCCTGGTCGAGTGGGTCACCATGCTCATCGTCACCCGCGAGGGTGACCGCCGCTGCAAGCTCCCGCCGCACCAGCGTGCTCTGGCCGGTCTGGTGTACCTGCGCCGGCACGACACTCTCGCGCAACTCGCTGCCGGCTTCGGCATCTCCGTCGGAACCGCCCACGCCTGCACGGCCGCGGTGATCGGCCTGCTCGCCGACCGCGCGCCCGGCCTACTGCGCGCGCTACGCGAAGCCGACCCCGACTACGTCCTGCTGGACGGCACCCTTGCCAAGTGCGAACCGGGTCGGCGACAGCCGTGCCGATTGCTCGCACAAGCACCGCCGGCACGGAGTGAGCGTGCAGGTGGTGACCGACCCAGCCGGGCGATTGCTGATCTCACCCGCCCTGCCCGCCGCGCCCACGACCTGACGGCGGCCCGCACCCGCCGGATCATCCGTATCTGTGAGCGCCAGGGCGTCCCGATCCTCGCCGACCGGGCCTACATCGGAGCAAGCTCATGGGTGACGACACCCCTCAGACGCCCACCGGGCCGCGAGCTCACACCAGCCCAGCAAACCGTCAACCGTGCGCTGTCCGCAGCACGGGCACCGGTCGAACGCGGCGTGGCACGACTGAAGTCCTGGCGCGTCTTCCGCGGATCCCGATGCAGCCCGAATCGAATGACGTCAATCGCCGCAGCCGTCCTCGCCCTGGAGCGGCAACGCTGAAAGACCTCAGTGAGCGATTAATTGCTCTGCGCGTGGCACGGGCGCCGGCCGGGCTGGAGCGGGGCGGAGACAGGAGCGCAGGCCCGGCCGGGGGCCGTGCCTCACACAGGGAGCGGAGCGAGCCGCCTTGATGAAGTAGGGAATCTCGCGGAACGACGCGACGTCTCGAATGCCGGGCGGCTATGACCCGAACTTCGTCCATTGCCCTTCGGAGACCACCTCGACGGAGCCGTCGACGACCTTGATGGCCGTCTGTTCGTCGATGGCGTAGGCCGGGACGCCGATGTCGGCGGCCCACCGCTCTGCGTCAGCCAGGGTGTTCTGCGGGAAAGCGTCCAGGTGCGGGAAGATCGAGAAGTCGACGACTCCCAGGGTGCGGTCGTCCGGTGCGGACGGCCACTCGACGAAGTACGCTCCGATCCGGGGCGTCATCACCATGCTTCCGGCACTCACTCCCACCCAGACCGTGTCGGGCAGCGAAGGCAGCAGATCGGCCAGCCCGGACTCCCGCATCCAGTGGCACAGATAGGTCGCGTCGCCGCCGTCGACCAGGAGCACGTCGGCCTCCCGGATCCAGGGGACGTATCGCTCGGCGCCGATCGTGGGCAGTGCGGTGAGCTCGAGGACTCCGAGCGACGCCCAGCCCAGGCCGGACAAGTGTTGCCACGTGGGCTCGGCGGCTGCGAAGCCCCGCACCGATGTCGGACCGCACATCGGGTGACCCCACTGTGCTGTCGGGACGCAGAGGGCGTGGCACTCGGCGATCGGCTTGCCGAGAAGCTGCACGAGCGCCGAGTGGATGCTTGGGTTCGTGACGCCGCCTGACGTCAGCAAGAGCTTCAAGGTGCCTCCAAATTCGCGCGCGGAAGGTGGATGTACCTGAAGACCTGGGACCGTGCTGAAACTCATCGTAGTTCGGGCAACCTCTTCAGAGGTCCCTCAGGTCCCTCAGGTCCCTCAGGTCGCCGGGCTCGACTACTCCACCTGACAAGACAGTCAGCCACGACGTCTAGGCCAGACGTCACGCGTCACCTGACACCAACCCGTCAAGCCTCAACTGAACTGGACACTTGGCGATCAGCAGCAACGGCCAACCGCCTACGGATTTTCGTATGTGGTCGCCACGCTGGAGCGGACCAGCATCACAGGACGCAGGGAGCGTGCTCACAGGATGGAGCATCGGCCGTACGGCACTTCGTCAGGTGCTGACCAAGCTCATCGCCGAGGGCGCCATCGAGGTGCACGGCCGTAGCTCGTACCGCGTGCCGGACAGGTCCGTGAGCACTGAGACGCCAACAGACGTGGAGCCGTGGCAGATTCACGGTGAGCGGACCGTGTACGACAACCGTTGGGTGAAGCTCAGCCTCGTGGACGTCGAACCGCCCGGTGTCGAACGCTTCGAGCATCACGTCGTACGGCTGCACCATGTCGCCATCGCCGCCGTCCTCGACGACCAGGACCGCGTGTTGATGCTCTGGCGCTACCGGTTCGTCCCCGACTCGTTCGGCTGGGAGCTGCCCGGCGGGATCGTCGACGAGGGAGAAGACGCCGCACAGGCCGCACTGCGGGCACCGAGAAGAGCCGATCCTTCCCAGACCGTCAGAAGCGCCGGGCGGAAGAGTGGTTGGCTGAGACCGCTGCCGACATGTCCCGTGGTCAGTACGTCGATCCCAGGGCTGCCCGGACGACTTTCCAGCAGTACGCGGAACGCTGGATCGCCGGGCAGACGACCGACCTGAACACACGCATCGGAGCGGAAACCCGTCTTCGGGTGCACGCCTTCCCTCGTATCGGGGCGCGTCCGCTCGGGTCCTTCCACCCGGTTCACATCCGCGAGTTCGTGCGCGACCTGGAGAACGACTCGATAGGCGGCACCTACGCCCGCAATATCTACGCCAACGTCCGTGCGGTGCTGTCGGCCGCCGTGGATGACGGCCACCTCGCCCGGAACCCGTGCTCGGCCGCGTCCGTCCGCCCGCCGTCTCGACCACCCGAGTCGTGCCCTGGCTCCCGTCCCAGGTTCGTGCGGTCCGCGACGCCCTGCCGGAGCGCTACCGAACCATGGTCGACGTAGGCAGCGGCAGCGGTCTCCGGCAGGGCGAGATCATCGGTCTGGCCGAGGACACCACGCGGCTCGACAGTGACACTCTTCGGGTGACCACTCAGGTCAAGCTGATCCGGGGCGTCGCGGTCTTCGCCCCGCGAGCGGCGCTTGATCTTCACCGACACAGCGAGCGGAATCGTCTGGCGGAGCAACTTCAACGTCCAGGAGTGGAAGCCCGCCCTTGCGGTCGCCGGCCTTATCCCGACTCCCGACTCCCGACTCCCGAATCCGGGAAGGCGTACGCCTCCGCACGGCAACACGGGATGCACGCCCTTCGCCACTTCTACGCGTCGGTCCTCCTGGACACGGGCGAGAGCATCAAGGCCGTGAGCGAATACCTCGGGCACTCCGATCCGGCGATGACGCTGCGGGTGTACGCCCACCTGATGCCCGGTAGCAGCGAGCGTGCCCGCCGGGCCCTGGATGGTGTCTTCGGTACGGCCCAGGAGCCCTGACGGCCCAGCGACGGCCCACCGGGCATAAGACAGCCCCCTACTGGCGACAAAATCGCTGGTAGGGGGCTTCTTCGCGCCCAGGGAACATCAGTTCTCCGGGCTTAGGCATGGCCATATCAGTGTCGCAGATCGAATTGCGTGACCTGGGCCGCGAGCCGTGCAGGGCGCCGCCGATGACGAAGCGGTGCTCCCCGAAGTCTCGACGTGGTCGCGCACGAAGGACGCGGCGCTGACCTCCAAGCCCATCAGCAGCTGGAGTGGGGTGTCCGGGTCGTTCGCGAAGTTCACAGGCCCATGCCGCCAGAGACCTCCACCCGCCTGATCACACGTCCGGCCAGGCGTCCGGCGTGGTCGGGGCGGCTGTCGGGCGGCCGGTTCGTTGGGGAATTTGAGGGGTATTTGCCTGATATGAGTACTGCATCGATGTATTTGGCGGAGCCCAGCGGTCTGATCAGCCTCGCGCTGTTCTTGATCGCCGTGGCACTCATCACACTCCTGGGCGGCAGCTTCTGGCTGAGCTGCCGTATGCGGACCCGCGCACCGCGTCTGCCACGCGCCGAGGAACAGCCGCACATGCCGCAGGGGGGTCCGGTCCGCGAGATGCGGGAGGTCCGGGAGCCCGCCGAGGTACCCAAGGTGGCCAAGGGCCAGCACGCTCTCACCCCGTACGAGCTGACCCACATGTCGACCCGCACGAGCCCGTCGCAGAAGCGAGAGCGCTGGCACGACGGGGGAAGCGGCTCGTTCGGCAGCGGTGGACTGGGTCACCACTGACCCAGGGCCGTCGGCCACCCGGCGAGACGCCGTCGGCCACCCGACGAAAAGGGGCTCGCCGTCCCGTGGACGACGAGCCCCTCAGTAGCATGCGCGCAGGTCAGCCGGATCCCACGAAGAGCACGAGCAGCAGCCAGACCACCGGCGCCGTCGGCAGGAGCGAGTCCAGCCGGTCCATGATCCCGCCGTGGCCCGGCAACAAGGTGCCCATGTCCTTGATGCCCAGGTCCCGCTTGATCATGGACTCGCCGAGGTCGCCGAGCGTGGCGGTGGCCGCGACCGCGAAACCCAGGATCAGCCCCTGCCACCACGTGCCGTCCTCGATCAGGTACTGCATGCACAGCGCGCCCCCGACCATCGCGAAGGTGACCGCACCGAACAGGCCCTCGCGGGTCTTGCCGGGGCTGATGCGCGGCGCCAGCTTGTGCTTGCCGAAGCGCCAGCCGATCGCGTACGCGCCCGTGTCGCTGACGACCGTCAGCAGCAGGAACGTCAGGACACGGCGCGGACCGTCGTCGGCGGTCAGCATCATGGCCACGAACGTCGCCAGGAACGGCACGTAGAAGGCCGCGAAGACGCCGGCCGTGACGTCCTTGAGATACCCCTCGGGCGGTTCCGTCATCCGCCAGACCAGGACCGCCAGCGCGGTGAGCGCCATCGCCACCCACGCGCCCTCGGCGCCCCGGACGTAGCCGGAGACGACCATCGCCGCACCGCCCACCGCGAGCGGAACGAGCGGCGCCTTGATGCCCTTGCGCTCCTCGAGCCGTGACGTGAGCTCCCACAGGCCCACCACCACGGCGACCGCTATGACCCCGACGAACACGGCCTTGACGACGAACAACGACGCGACGATCACCGCACCGAGCCCGACGCCGACCCCTATCGCGGCACCCAGATCGCGTCCCGCACTCTTCTTCTGCGGTGCGGGCGCGGGCTGTGGGACGGGGCTGGGCATGGGCTCCTGCGGCTTCTGCGACGGGGTCCCGAGGGATCCCGCCGACGGGGTGTCGTCGCGGAACAGGGGGCCACTCAGCCGAGCGGCCCCCCGGTCGTCATCCTGGTCTCCGCCGTGTGCGGGTACGTCGGGCACGATGGGCATGGGGCGAGTCTGCTGCGCGTTATGCGCATCGTATGCGGGACCCGCCGGGGCTGCCCCCTGGACAGGCCCCTGCTCGGACGGCCCCCAGTACCCGGCTTGTGGCGGCGCCCCCCAGGAAGAGTCGTTCATCAGACCTCGAGCAGCTCCGCTTCCTTGTGCTTCAGGAGCTCGTCCACCTGAGCGACGTACTTCGCGGTGGTGTCGTCGAGCTCCTTCTCCGCGCGACGGCCCTCGTCCTCGCCGACCTCGCCGTCCTTGATCAGCTTGTCGATGGCGTCCTTGGCCTTGCGGCGGACCGAGCGGATGGACACCTTGGCGTCCTCGCCCTTGGTCTTGGCGACCTTGATGTAGTCCTTGCGGCGCTCCTCGGTCAGCTCGGGGAACACCACTCGGATGATGTTGCCGTCGTTGCTCGGGTTGACGCCCAGGTCGGAGTCGCGGATCGCCTGCTCGATGTTGCGCATCGCGCTCTTGTCGAACGGGGTCACCACGGCCATGCGCGGCTCCGGCACCGAGAACGAGGCCAGCTGGTTGATCGGCGTCAGCGCGCCGTAGTAGTCGGCCACGATCTTGTTGAACATCGCCGGGTGCGCACGGCCGGTGCGGATCGCGGCGAAGTCCTCCTTGGCGACCACGACGGCCTTCTCCATCTTCTCCTCGGCCTCGAGGAGGGTCTCTTCGATCACCACTTGCTCCTGCGTGTCTTGAGTAGGCCCGGCAGCTGCTCCTCGTCGGGGTGGCGGCCGGCTGCGTCGCGTCTTATTCCTGCACGGTTCCGGACCGGCAGGACATTGTCCATCCCCCGGTCAGGGTCCATCCTCGGCCCGGGCTTGTCCCCGGCCGAGGTCGGTCCCGGTCAGGCCCGGCCGCTTTGGTCACCCACGAGTGTGCCGATCTTCTCACCCTTGACGGCCCGAGCGATATTGCCCTCCGCCAGGAGCTCGAAGACCAGGATCGGCAGCTTGTTGTCGCGGCACAGCGTGATGGCGGTCATGTCGGCGACCTTGAGGTCGCGCGTGATGACCTCGCCGTAGCCGAGCGAGTCGAACTTGACGGCCTCGGGGTTGGTCTTGGGGTCGGAGTCGTAGACCCCGTCCACGCCGTTCTTGCCCATCAGCAGGGCCTCGGCGTCGATCTCCAGGGCGCGCTGGGCGGCGGTGGTGTCGGTGGAGAAGTACGGCATGCCCATACCGGCGCCGAAGATGACCACACGGCCCTTCTCCAGGTGCCGTACGGCGCGCAGCGGGATGTACGGCTCGGCGACCTGGCCCATGGTGATGGCGGTCTGCACGCGGCTGTCGATGCCCTCCTTCTCCAGGAAGTCCTGGAGGGCAAGGCAGTTCATGACCGTGCCGAGCATGCCCATGTAGTCGGACCGGGCCCGGTCCATGCCGCGCTGCTGGAGCTCGGCACCGCGGAAGAAGTTACCGCCGCCGATGACGACGGCGATCTGGGCGCCGCCGCGCACGACGGCCGCGATCTCGCGGGCGATCTTGTGCACCACGTCGGGGTCGACGCCCAGTCCGCCGCCTCCGGCGAACGCCTCGCCGGAAAGCTTCAGCAGAAAGCGGCCCGCGCCTTTGCCGTCGTCGGTCTTCTCGCCCTTGTCGGCCTGGGTGGTGGTCATGGAGATCTCCTCATGGTGCACATACGAAGAAGGCCATTGCCGGTGGGGTGTTGTCTCCCATACGCGGCAATGGCCTCCTCGTCAGATCTGCTGTCGTCCGTCACGCACGCGCGCGTGTCGGCGTACGCGGACGACTGCTGCCGACCCTATAGGGGCCGCGCGTCGATCGCGGTACGGACTCAGATGCCGACCTTGATGCGCACGAAGCGCTTCAGGGTGACACCGGCCTCGTCCAGGACCTTCTGGACGGACTTCTTGTTGTCGAGCGCGTACGGCTGACCGAGGAGGGTGGCCTCCTTGAAGAAGCCGTTGACGCGACCCTCGACGATCTTCGGGAGGGCGGCCTCGGGCTTGCCCTCGGCGCGGGTGGTCTCCTCGGCGACGCGGCGCTCGGACTCGACGACCTCGGCCGGGACGTCCTCCTTGGAGAGGTACTTCGGCGCGAAGGCGGCGATGTGCTGCGCGACACCCTTGGCGAGGTCGGCATCGGCCTTGTCCAGCTCGACCAGGACACCGATCTGCGGGGGCAGGTCGGGCATGGTGCGGTGCATGTACGCGGTCACGTAGGCACCGGAGAACTGGGCGAAGCGGTCCAGGACGATCTTCTCGCCCAGGTTGGCGTTGGCCTCGTCGACGAACGCCTGAACCGTCTTGCCGGGCACGATCTCGGAGCCGAGCAGCGCCTCGAGGTCGGCCGGCGACGTCTTGACGACGTGCTGGGCGATCTCGTTGGCGACGGCCTGGAACTTCTCACCCTTGGCGACGAAGTCCGTCTCGCACTTCAGCTCGACCAGGACACCGGAGGTGTTGTCGTCAGCGATGATGGAGACCACGGCGCCGTTCTCGGCGGAGCGGCCCTCGCGCTTGGCGACGCCCTTCTGGCCCTTGATGCGCAGCGCCTCGACGGCCTTGTCGACGTTGCCGTCGGCCTCGTCCAGCGCCTTCTTGCAGTCCATCATGCCGGCGCCGGTGAGCTCACGGAGCTTCTTGACGTCGGCGGCGGTGTAGTTCGCCATGATTCCTGGAATCTCTCTCGAAGTCTGAAGATCTACGGGCCGAACGGCGGGGGCTCGGTGTGCCCCCGCCGTTCGTGACCCGAAGGGGTGAGGGGTCAGGCCTGCTCGGCGTCCGCGGCCGGGGCCTCGGCGACGGGGGCCTCGGCGGCCGGGGCCTCGACAACAGCCTCGGCCTCGGCCTCGGCGACAACCTCGGCCTGCTCGGCGTCGGCGACCTTCTCCGTCTCGGCGGAGGTCTGGACCTCGGCGTCGTCGGCCTTCTTCTCGCCCTCGAGCAGGTCGCGCTCCCACGCGGCGAGCGGCTCGCCCGCGGCCTTGTCACCCTCGGCCTTACCGGCACCGGAGCGGGAGATGAGGCCCTCGGCGACGGCGTCGGCGATCACGCGGGTGAGCAGGGTGACGGAGCGGATCGCGTCGTCGTTGCCCGGGATCTTGTAGTCGACCTCGTCGGGGTCGCAGTTGGTGTCGAGGATGGCGACGACCGGGATGTTGAGCTTCCGGGCCTCACCGACCGCGATGTGCTCCTTCTTGGTGTCCACGATCCAGACGGCGCTGGGCACCTTCTGCATCTCGCGGATACCACCAAGGGTCTTCTCCAGCTTGGCCTTCTCGCGCGAGAGCACGAGAAGCTCCTTCTTGGTCAGACCGGAAGCGGCGACGTCCTCGAAGTCGATCTGCTCGAGCTCCTTGAGGCGCTGCAGACGCTTGTAGACGGTGGAGAAGTTGGTGAGCATGCCGCCCAGCCAGCGCTGGTTGACGTAGGGCATGCCGACGCGGGTGGCCTGCTCGGCGATGGCCTCCTGCGCCTGCTTCTTCGTGCCGACGAACATGACCGTGCCGCCGTGGGCGACGGTCTCCTTGACGAACTCGTAGGCGCGGTCGATGTACGACAGCGACTGGAGCAGGTCGATGATGTAGATGCCGTTGCGCTCCGTGAAGATGAAGCGCTTCATCTTCGGGTTCCAGCGACGGGTCTGGTGACCGAAGTGGACGCCGCTTTCCAGCAGCTCCCGCATCGTGACGACGGCCATGGCCGTTCTCCTTGGTGTTCTCGGTTGTGCCGCGCGTGCCGGACGGCACTCGCGCCTGACGCCCGCGATGCGCCTTGCCACGAGGGACCGAGGGGCGCTGACACCGGCTTTTGATGGCCGGGTGTCGGGGCGTGCGAAGTCGACCCGGTGACCCGGATCGCCATGAGAAGTGTACGGGACCCGGAAGGTGCAGGGTGACGCCGCTGTCCACAACCGGCCGGTGGTCCACAGATCCCGGCCATGATCCGTCATATGCGGGACCGTTCTCGCATGCGAGCGAAACGATGTGTGCGTACGTGGCTGGGGTTGCTGTTGGGAATGACGGTGACCGTGCTGGGTGCGCTGACCCCCTCAGCCCTGGCCCGGGCGAACGGTCCGGCGCCGCCGTCTGCCGCCGGTCCACCGGCGCCCGACGCGACAGTGCCACCGCTCGCCCGCCTCTGGCCGGTGGGTCCGCGCCCCTCGGTCCTGCGGGGTTGGGACCCGCCGGCGACGCCCTACGCCCGCGGCCATCGCGGGGTTGACCTCGCGGCACCCCCGGGCGCTCCTGTCCGCTCCGTCGCGGCCGGCCGCGTCTCCTTCGCGGGGCGGGTCGCGGGGCGTGGCGCGGTCGCCGTCGAACTGACGGGCACGGGCGCTCCGCCCCTGCGCACGACCTTCACCCCGGTACGGGCGACGGTGCACGAGGGCGACGAGGTGGCCGCGGGCGAGGTACTGGGCACGCTCGAACCGGGCGACGCCCACTGTGGAACGCCATGCCTGCACTGGGGCCTGCGAAGAGACAGAACCTACTTAAACCCCCTGTCCCTGCTCCCACCCTGGCTCCTGCACCGGGACCCGTCCCGCCTGCTCCCGGTGACGAACGCGCTGCCGTGAGAAACGGGAGAACCACGGGCCGCGGCCACGCTTCAGGCCTGGCTGCCCGGCTTGCGCGGACTCAGCCCCGCGTGGACATGTGCGACGAACGCCCGAAGCGCTGTGCGACGAGCGCCCGAAGCGCTGCCCGCCGGCCGGCATGTGTGGGGCCAGGACATGCATGTGTGGGGCCAGGACATGTGTGGAGCCAGGAGAGGCGTATCCATCCCCGACAGGAGAGGAATCTCCATCCGCAAGGGGGAGCGGCACCTTCGCCCAAAGCCGGGCCGTGCCGTCCGCCCCGTCGCCCCATCACCCCGTCCCCGGGCACCCGGTGCGCAGGGGCTCAGCCGCGTACGCCCCGTAGTGCCATACCCACCGCGGCGTCCGTGATCACGCCGGGCTCCTCCGCGGCCCCCAGCTCGATCCTCCGGACCGCCGCGTCGACCACGCCCTGAAGGAGCATCGCGGCCAGCCGGGGCTCGGCGTGGCCCATCTGCCGCAGCGCGTCGACGATCATCGCCACCAGCCCGCCGTGCGCCGCGCGGATCTTCTCCCGGGCCCCGGCATCGAGCTCACTCGCGGAGATGGCCACGACAGCCCGGTGCCGCCGGTCCCCGACCAGCGCCAACTGCTGCCGAACGTACGCCTCGACCTTGCCCTCGGGCCCGTCCGCCGCGGCCATCGCCGCCGAGACCTCCGCCGCCCAGACCGGAAAGTCCACCTCGCACAGCTCTTCGACCACGGCCGCCCGGGACCGGAAGTACTCGTACACGGAGGACCGCGCGAGCCCCGTGCGCTCGGCGAGGGCCGGGAAGGTCAGCGCCTCCGTCCCGCCCTCGGACAGCAGGGACCGGGCCGCGTCCAGCAGGGCGGCTCGCTGCATCGACCGGTGCTCGGCCACGGAGGCCGCTCGAATCCTTGGCACGCCCACCACTTTACGGACGGACCGCCCCGGACGGCAGTCACTCCCACCACCCGATAGGAACGCGCCAGCGAGGGGGAGCGACCAGGCAGGGACGATTCAGCAGCTTGCCCCGCTCGAGGTCAGCGCCCGAAACTCGCCAGCTTGGCGCGCAACTGCAGCACCGACTTGGTGTGGATCTGGCTCACCCGGCTCTCCGTCACTCCCAGCACGTTCCCGATCTCCGCGAGCGTCAGGCCCTCGTAGTAGTACAGCGTGACCACGGTCTTCTCCCGCTCCGGCAACGTGTTGATCGCCCGTGCCAGAAACCTCCGCAGCTCCCGGTCCTCGGCGACCTCCACCGGATTGTCCGCCGCGGTGTCCTCCAGCGTGTCCATCAGACTCAGCCGGCCACCGCCCTCACCGCCGACGTGCAGCAGCTCCTCCAACGCCACCACGTTGGCCAGCGACAACTGGCTGAAGACCGCGTGGAGTTCCTCCACCCCGATCCCCATCTCGGAGGCCACCTCACCCTCCGACGGCGTCCTCCGAAGCCGAGCCTCGAGCGTCGCGTACGCGCGCTCCACATTGCGCGCCTTCTGCCGCACCGACCGGGGGATCCAGTCCAGCGCCCGCAACTCGTCGATCATCGCGCCCCGGATCCGCGTGATCGCGTACGTCTCGAACTTGATCTCCCGCTCGATGTCGAACTTCTCGATCGCGTCGATCAGCCCGAACACCCCCGACGAGACGAAGTCGGCCTGCTCCACATTGGCCGGCAGACCCACGCTCACCCGCCCGGCGACGTACTTCACCAGCGGCGAGTAGTGCAGGATCAACTGCTCGCGCAGCCGCTCGTCCCCCGTCGCCTTGTACGACCGCCACAACTCGTCAAGCGTCGAGGGAGCGGGCGGGCGCACGCTACCGCCGTCGCGGGCGGCTGGGGGGATCGCCGCCCGATCGGACCCGGAGGTGTGCTGGGGCATTCGTCGCCTTGTGCCGTTCTGCCGTGAACTGGGGGTACCTGGGTGAGCTGTCGCGCTGATGTCGAGTTGCCTGTCCTGCGTCGGAATCCACGTGAGCGTAGCGTGACTGGGGCGTCGCAGTGCGCGAAGGGGAGCAGATCAACCGTGCGCAGATACGTTCCGCTGTGCGTCCCTCGGGGGCATGTTCGTCGCCCTCCGTGATCGCCGAGAGACATCAACTGCGGGAATTGCCAAGGCTGTCGGCGTTCGCCCGGACGGCCGAACACGCTCGGTCAACACCCGCGACGATCGCCGCGGACCGAGATCATTGCCTGGCGTGTCAACTTCCAGCCGTCGCCGTGTCGTTCGACGAAGCCAAGTGATCGGAGTTCGTACAGCCTCCCGACCGCGTCGTCCGTGGTGGTCCCCGCCCCGCGGGCGATGTCCTCCGCTCCCACCAGACCGCGCGCCGGCAACGCGGCCAGCACTCGTCCGGCGCCCGGATCCAGCAGGTCACGCGGCAGCACGGGCCCGCGCCGGTCCGGGGCCAGCTCGCCGATGTCGCCCACCAGTTCGGCGACGTCCGCGGCGTCCGTGACCAGGACCGCTTCCCCGCGGAGCAGCTCGTGCACCCCGGCCGACAGTCCGCTGGTGACGGGGCCCGGCACCCCCATCGCGAACCGCCCCAGCCGCTGCGCCGCCCGCGCCGTGACCAGCGCGCCACTGCGGTACGCGGCCTCGACGACCACGGTCCCCCGGGTGAGCGCGGCGATGACCCGGTTCCTGAGGATGAATCTGCTCGGCGTGGGATGGTCACCTGGCGGCAACTCCCCCACGACCAGCCCCTGTTCGGCGATCCTGGTGATCAACTCGGTGTGCCCGCGCGGATAGGGCCGGTCGACTCCGCAGGCCAGCACGGCGACAGTGGCGCCGCCCGCCCCGAGGGCGCCCCGGTGCGCGGCGCCGTCCACCCCGTAGGCACCGCCCGACACCACCACCCAACCCCGCTCGGCGAGCCCGGCGCCGAGCGTGGCCGCCATATGTGCGCCGTACTCGGTACAGGCCCGGGCTCCGACCACGGCGACCGAGCGCAGCGCCCATATCCGCAGGCTGGGCCGCCCCCGTACCCACAGGCCGGTGGGACGTGTGTCGCCGAGGTCGTCGAGTTGCGCCGGCCACTCGGGGTCGCCGGGGCACACGAACCGGGTCCCGGCCTCCCGCGCCACCGCGAGGTCCCTCTCCGGATCCGCCCGCTCCGCCCGGGCCCGCAGTCCCGCCCAGCGCTTGTCCGTCACTCCCCGTGGTTGCTCGCCGCCCGCGACGAGCCGCCGGACCGCCTCCGCGACACCGACCGCCCGCAGCCAGCGCCCGCAGACCTCGTCGCCCGGTTCGATCACCCGCGCGAGGAAGGCCCGCTGGAGCCTCTCGTCCTCCTGGCTCACGACAGCGCGCCGATCGCCATCGGTACCCCACGGGGGACCCCGGTGCGCAGTTGCAGGGCGAGGGCGACGTCCGTCGCGCCGGGTCGGTCGTGTCCCACCAGGTCCGCGACGGTCCAGGCGACACGCAGCACCCGGTCGAGGCCGCGGGCGGTCAGGGCACCTCGCTCAAGGCTCCGCTCCGCCTCGTCCATCGCGCCCAGGGACGCGTACCAACGGCTGCGCAGCTCCCGGCCCGGCACTTCGCTGTTCGACCGCCAGGGCGTGCCCGCCAGCCGCACGGCGGCCCGCTCCCTGGCCGCCCGCACCCGGTCGGCGACCGTCTCGGTGGATTCGCCCCGCGCACCGCGCTCGGTCAGCTCGGACCGGGTGACGCGGTCCACCTCGACCCGCAGGTCGACGCGGTCGAGCAGCGGCCCGGAGAGCCTGGCCTGGTAGCGGCGGATCATGGAGGGCGGGCACTCGCACAGGTCGTCCCGCTGCGAGAAACGGCCGCAGGGACAGGGGTTCGCCGCCAGCACCATCAGGAACCGCGCCGGAAACCGCACCACCCCCGCGCTGCGCGCGATCACCACATGCCCCGCCTCCAGGGGCTGGCGCAGCGCGTCTAGGGCCTGGCTGCTGAATTCGGGCGTTTCGTCCAGAAAGAGGACTCCGCGGTGAGCCAGGGACACTGCGCCCGGCCGTGCGATCCCCTGGCCGCCGCCGACGAGGGCCTGCATGGTCGCCGAGTGGTGCGGGGCGCAGTAGGGAGCGATGTCGACCAGGGGTTTGCCCGGTGGCAGCAGGCCGGCGACCGAGTGGACGGCGGTGACCTCCAGGGATTCGCCCTTGGTGAGCCGCGGCAGGATGGCCGGCAGCCGCTCGGCGAGCATCGTCTTGCCCGCTCCCGGGGGACCTTCCAGGAAGAGGTGGTGACCGCCCGCCGCCGCGACCTCCACGGCGGTCCGTGCCGAGTGCTGGCCCACGACGTCGGCGAGGTCGTGACCGTGGTCGTGCTGGGCCGCGCCCATGCCGTGCATGCCGGTGGCGGCGCCCGTGCCCGGCATCCGCAGTCCCGCCATCAGCGGATCCGGTCGCCCCTGCTCGTCCGGATCCTCCTCGGGCACCGGCTCGTCCGTGAGCACCGCGATCAGCTGGCGCAGACTGCGCACCCCGAGCACCGAGATCCCCGGTACGAGCGAGGCCTCGGCGGCCGCGCACTCGGGCACCACCACCTGCTCGTACCCGGCGTCCGCCGCGGCCAGGACCGCCGGCAGCACGCCCCGCACCGGCCGTACGCGTCCGTCCAGGCCCAGCTCGCCGATCATCACGATGTCGGAGAGCACCCGGGGATCGATGCGCTCGGCGGCTCCCAGCACCGCGCAGGCGACGGCCAGGTCGAAACCGCTGCCGCCCTTGGGTACGGATGCCGGGCTCAGACCGACCGTGAGCTTCTTCTGGGGCCACGCCGAGCCGGAGTTCACCACCGCCGCCCGGACCCGGTCCTTGCTCTCGGTCAGGCTCTTGTCGGGCAGGCCGACCAGGGTGAAGGCCGCGACGCCCGGTTCCAGGTCCGCCTGGACCTCGACGACCACGCCCTCGACGCCCACGAGGGCCACCGCACAGGTACGCGCGAATCCCATCAGGCCACCCCCCGCGCGTGCTCGACCACGGGCGCGCCGCGATCGGGGAGGACGACGCCGATCAGATCGATGCGGACGCCGCCGGGTGGTGACCCGCCGTGTTCCTGGAGCCAGCGTTCGGCCAAGCCGCGCAGGCGCTGTGCCTTGGCCGGCGTGACGGCCGCCATCGGGTGCTCGAAGGCCCCCGCCTTGCGCGTCTTGACCTCGCAGACGACGAGCGCGTCGCCGTCCCGGGCCACGATGTCGATCTCGCCGGTCCTGCCGCCGCGCCAATTGCGCGCCAGGACCGTCATCCCGGTCTCGGTCAGTCGCCGTGCGGCCAGATCCTCGCCGTACTTGCCCAGTGCGTTGCGTGCCTCGGGTGTGTTCATGTCGGCACCACCTCCGGCGCCAACACTGAGGCCACTTCGACCGGCTATTGGATCTTGGTGGACAAACGGCCGACTGTGGACAACTCCCTCACCCACACGAGGGTTCCTGGCCCGTTATCGGCCGCTCGTCCGGCCGCCCGTCATCAACCGCCCGGCAGTTCCAGATCGCTCTTGTTCAGCTCCTCGATATTCACGTCCTTGAACGTCAGGACACGCACCTGCTTCACGAAACGAGCAGGTCGGTACATGTCCCACACCCAGGCATCCGCCATGGACACCTCGAAGAACACCTCGCCCTGGACCGAGTGCACCTGCATCTCGTAGTCGTTGGTGAGGTAGAAGCGCCGTTCGGTCTCGATCACATATTTGAACAGACCGACGACATCGCGGTACTCCCGATAGAGCTTCAGCTCCATCTCGGTCTCGTACTTCTCGAGGTCCTCGGCGCTCATGGCATGTTCCCCTTCAGCCGTGCGTCCCCCTATTGTGCGCCAGCCCCGCGAGCCTCTAGACGATTTCGGTGTCGAGGATCTCAGGCCTGGCCGGAGGACCCTCGTCGAGCAGCCTGCGCAGCAGCCCGGCGAGTCTGGTCGGATACACCGTCTCATGTGCCTCGGTCAGTTCCCGGCACGTCCACCATCGCGCTCCGGCGACACTGCGCCGTTCCAGCTCCGTCAGCCCGGCGGCGACGGTTCCCTTCTGGCTCGTACGGGCCAGGAAGTACCACTCGTCCTGGTCCCAGCGCCGCCCCGCGAACGGGAACGAACAGCTCCGCTGCCACAGCACCGGACCCAGCTCGACCTCGGTGATGCCGGTCTCCTCCACGAGTTCCCGCAGCGCGGCCTCCTCGCGCGTCTCGTCGCCCTCGACGCCCCCGCCGGGTGTGAACCACCAGTCGTCCGCCGGATCGTCCGGCTCGTGACCGTGCAGCAGCAGAATGCGGTCCTGCTCGTCGAGCAGGACGACCCGGGCCACCTTCCGGGGCCCGCCGCCGTCGGTGTCCTCGACCGAACCCCCGTACGACGCCTCAGGCGGCACCGGCGAGCTCCGTACGCCTCCGGCCGCGCCGGCTCAGCCGTGTGGCGATCGGCCCGTACGCCGCTCCGCCCAGCACCAGCACCGCGCCGACCACGATGGCGGTCAGGACCAGCCGCAGCGGCCCGGGCGACGAGATCCCGCCCAGCGTCTCGAAGCCCGTGGGGCGCGCCAGCATGCCGTCCATCGGCCAGGCGATGGCGTCCACCCGGCCCTTCACCGCGCTGCGCGCGACGGTGCCGTTGAAGGCCTCGGTGAGGTGGGCCGTGGAGTCCAGTGAGCCGCTGCGCTCGTCACCGAGCAGGAAGAGCCGGTCCTTGGGCACCTCGACGGTCGGGATCTGGGTCGACTCCGCGGCCTGGCCCTTGGCGAGATACGGCTCGTCGATCTGCTTGCCGTTGACGGTCAGCTTGCCGTTGGTGCAGCACGCGACCGTGTCACCGCCGACCGCGACGACCCGCTTGACGAGGAGCATGTCGCCCCAGCTCTTCTGCTTGAAGACGATGACATCGCCACGCTTGACGTCACCGCCGTCGATCCGCTGGGCCAGAATGCGATCGCCCGCCTTGATGGTCGGCACCATCGACTCGGTCGGCACGGTGTACGGCTGGTATTCGATCGCACCCCAGGCGAAGCCGCCGAGAAAGAGCACACAGCCGAGGGCCACGGCCAACCCCGACAGCACGCTGCCGAGCCGCCCGCGGCCCTCGTCCGTACGACCTGACGTCCTGCTCATCCCAGTGCTCCCCCAACTCGGAGAATCGATCCCACGGCCCCACCTGCGGGCCGCGGAAGATCGGCGATCTGGGACGGCACCCTACCCGGCGGTACCCCGACCAGAAACCCTCGGGTTTCCGGCGGTAAGGCGACGCCTGCGCCACAGCACCAGCGGCACCGCGCCAGCCAGCCCGAGCGCGCCCGGAGCGGCCGCGCTGAGGTTCTGGTCGAAGGTGTCGGGAATCGGCAGCGTGTCCCAGCGGGTGGGCGGCCAGGCGATCACGATGGCGCGGCCGACGACATTGCCCACCGGCACGAAGCCCTGGTGATCGTCCTGCTGGTGATAGCGCGAGTCCAGCGAGTTCTGCCGGTGGTCACCCATGACCCAGATTTTGCCCTTGGGTACCGTCACCTTGAACTGGCCGCCCTGGTCGTCGACGCTGCACGGGGTGTTCCCGGCGTAGACGTACGAGTCCTCGTTCAGTGCCTTGCCGTTGACCGTCAGCGGGCCGGTGCCCTTGCACTCGATCGTGTCACCGGCGACGCCGATGACCCGCTTGATGAGGTCCTTCTCGTTGGCCGACGGCATCAGGCCGATCTTGCTGAGGAACGTCTGCACGGCGTTCGGGTTGGGCGTGGGCTCGCCCGCCAGCCAGTTGTCGGGGTCGTGGAAGACGACGACCTCGCCGCGCGAGGGCTCCGAACCGAACCACGGGGTGAGCTTGTCGACCAGGACCCGGTCGCCCTGTTGAAGGGTGTTCTGCATCGAGTCCGAGGGAATCGAGAACGCCTGGACCAGGAAGGTCTTGATCAGCAGCGCGAGAACGAGCGCGATACCGATGAGGAGCGGGAGTTCCTTCCAGAAGGAACGTGGCTTCTTGGGCTTCGGCTCCTGCTCGCCCTGCTCCTTCGTACCGCCGCCGCCGTCCCCGGAGTCACTCCCGGAGCCCGTGACGTCGGTCGTGGCCGGGGTGGCCGATCCGTCGGGTCGCTCCGGCTGCTCCTCGGGGCCATCGTGTCCGGATCGTGCGCCGACCGCCAAATCCCCCACATCCACTCCTCACTCCGTGCCGCCGCCTGCGCCGGATCCGGCGCAGGCCCACCACTCCCATAACGAGCGGGAGTTCCGCAGGGCTCGGGAGCGGGATCAATCGATTGAGATCCGCGGACGCCACCCTATGCGACTGGCCGAGGGCGGTTGCCGACCCGCTCGGCACGGACGCGAACGTGTCCGGTTCCTTCAGACGGGTCCAGTGCCCGAAGGGCCAGGCGATGACCATGGCTCTGCCGACGACCGAACTCTCGGAGACGGTCCCGCCGTACTTCTCGGTGCGGTGGTAGCGGGAGTCGGCCGAGTTGGCTCGATGGTCGCCCATCACCCAGAGACGGCCCTTGGGCACGGTCTCTTCGAAGGGGAAGTCCGACGGCTTGTTCCCTGCTTGGATGTACGGCTCGTTGAGCGGCATGCCGTTGACGGTCACGCGCCCTTGGGTGTCGCAGCACTTCACGGTGTCGCCGCCGACCGCGACGACCCGCTTGATGAGGTCCTTGTCGTTGTCGGAGGGCAGCAGACCGATGGCCGTCAGGCCCTCTTTGACCTGCTTGACGACGACGGGGTCGTTCTTCTTGGTGGTCTTCTCCCCGGCCAGCCAGTTGCCGGGGTCCTTGAAGACGACGACGTCGCCGCGCTGGGGCTTGGAGCCGAACCATGGCGTGAACTTGTCGACGAGCACACGGTCGCCGATCTGGATCGTGTTCTCCATGGAGCCCGACGGGATCACGAAGGCCTGGACGAGGAAGGTCTTGAGTACCAGGGCTATGAGCACCGCGACGCCCACGAGGAGGGGTATCTCCTTGATCGCGGAGCGCCGTCGGCGCCGCTTGACCTTGCGCTGGAGCTTGCGGCGCTCGGCACGGCCGGGCCGTGCGGCGCCGCCTGCGGCGCGCCGGGTGCCGGTGGGCAGCAGGTTGTCGGCGGCGTGGTCGGAGACCCCACGTGGCCTGCCGCGGTTACCCATGGACACCGTCCGCGGTGGGCACACGCGCGTAGGCGGCGGCACGCTGCAGCCGGGTCCAGTGGCCCGCGGGCCAGGCGATCCAGTCGGCCCTGCCGATCACATCACCGACGGGGATCATGCCGCCGCCGGGAGACCCCAGGTGGTCGCGGGAGTCGCTCGAGTCGCTGCGGTGGTCTCCGAGGAGGAACAGGCTGCCGGTGGGCACCACGACGTCGAAGGAGACGTCGGACGGGCTGTCCCCCGGGTACAGAAACGTCGACTCGTCGACCGACCGGCCGTTCACCTCGAGCCTCCCGTCCTTGTCGCAGCAGACCACGCGGTCTCCCCCCACACCGACGACGCGTTTGACGTAGTCGGCGTTCCCGAAATAGCCAGTGCCGTCGAACACGACGACATCGCCCCGCCGCGGCTCAGCACCAAAACGGTACGCCAACTTATTTACGAGAACGCGGTCCCCGATCCTCAATCCGCGCTCCATCGAGCTGCTGGGAATCTCGAACGGCTGCACCACGAAGTTGCTGAACAGCACCAGGAACAGCAGACAGACCAGCACGGTCAGAGTGATCCGCCCACCTGGGAGCCAGTCAGCGGCCCGGGCCACCAACGCGAAACGCGACCGTCCCTCCGGCCCCTCGACGTCCGAGATGTCCTCGGACTCAGTGGGGCGGGAGGAGCGGTCGCGCTCCGTGTGCTGTGCTTCGGTGTCCATCGGAGCCAGATGTTATCCGGCGTCCATGTGAACCCCTTCGCGAGCTCAGTTGTCGCGCTTCTCCTTGATCTTCGCGGCCTTGCCGCGCAGGTCACGCAGGTAGTACAGCTTCGCGCGACGCACGTCACCACGGGTGACGAGCTCGATCTTCTCGACGATCGGGGTGTGCACCGGGAAGGTACGCTCGACACCGACCGAGAAGGAGACCTTGCGGACCGTGAAGGTCTCGCGGACACCGGCGCCCTGGCGGCGGATGACTACGCCCTTGAACTGCTGCACACGGGAGCGGTTGCCCTCGATGACGCGGACGTGGACGTTGACGGTGTCACCCGGGCGGAAGGCCGGGATGTCGCTGCGCAGCGACGCGCTGTCGACGGAGTCGAGCAGGTGAGACATTTCGTCTGCTTTCTTCGCTGATGCCACAGGTCATCAACGGGAGCTAGTTTTCCAAGAGGGTGCCGCCGCGTCGGGACGGGCGTCGTGTCCCCCTGTGGCAGGGGCGCCCGGTGTACGCAGACAACAGCGGCCTATTCTTCCACGGCCTCTGGTCTGCGCCAAAATCGACCGTCGGGTTCCGGCTGCCAGCCCAGGATCGAGAGCATTTCGCGGTCCTTCTTGTCGAAGACGGAAGGGTCGCAGCGCTCGATGAGGTCGGGCCGGTTCGCCGCCGTACGACGCAGGGCCTCGTCGCGGCGCCAGCGGGCGATCTTCCCGTGGTGACCGCTGACCAGCACGTCGGGGATCTCGCGGCCGCGCCACGCCGGGGGCTTGGTGTAGACGGGCCCCTCCAGGAGGTTGGCCATGGCGCCGGGGGCGAACGAGTCGTCCCGGTGGGACTCGGCGTTGCCGAGGACACCCGGCAGCAGCCGCGCCACGGCCTCCGTGACGACGAGTACGGCCGCCTCTCCGCCGGCGAGTACGTAGTCGCCGATGGACACCTCGTAGACGGGCATCCGGGTCGCGTATTCGTCGATGACCCTGCGGTCGATGCCCTCGTAGCGGGCGGGCGTGAAGACCAGCCAGGGGCGCTCGGAGAGCTCGACGGCGAGTTCCTGGGTGAAGGGGCGTCCGCTCGGCGTGGGCACGACCAGGACGGGCCCGTGGGAGCCGGTCTCATAGCCGTCGGCCAGGACGGAGTCCAGGGCGTCGCCCCAGGGCTCGGTCTTCATGACCATGCCGGGGCCGCCGCCGTACGGGGTGTCGTCGACCGTGTTGTGGCGGTCGTAGGTCCACTCCCGAAGGTCGTGCACGTGCACGTTCAGCTGCCCACGCGCGCGTGCCTTGCCGACGAGCGAGACGTTGAGGGGTTCCAGGTACTCGGGGAAGATCGTGACGACGTCGAGCCGCATCAGGCGTCGGCCCCCGAGGAGTCCTCGTCGTCCTTGGAGGAGGCGATTTCCGTGTCCCTGGAGGAGTCGATTTCCGCCCGGTCGTCGATCAGGCCCGGCGGCGGGTCGATGACGGCCCGCTGCTCGTCCAGGTCGATCTCGGTGACGATCTCCTCGACGAAGGGGATCAAGACCTCGGTCCCGTCGGGCCGCTCGACCACGAACAGGTCCTGCGAGGGCAGATGGGAGATCTCCGTGATCCGTCCGACCTCCATCCCGTCCTTGGTGACCACGTCCAGGTCCATCAGCTGGTGGTCGTAGTACTCGTCCGGGTCCTCGGGCTGCTCGTCCGGGTCGACCTCGGCGATCAGGAGGGTGTTGCGCAGCGCCTCGGCGGCGTTCCGGTCGCGTACGCCCGCGAAGCGCAGCAGGAGACGGCCGCTGTGCACCCGGCCGGTCTCGATGGTCAGCGGTCCGGCGGAGGCCGGATCGGTGAGCAGGACGGCGCCGGGCCCGAGCCTGAGTTCCGGCTCGTCCGTACGGACCTCCACGGTGACCTCGCCCTTGATGCCGTGGGCGCGGCCGACGCGAGCGACTACCAGCTGCACTGTGCTTGATCTCCTGTCGATGTACCTACGGCATGGGGTCGGGGACGACTACGGGCCGGGGACGGCTCGAAAGCCCTCCCCGGCCCGAGCCGGTGCTGCCTGTTACGTCAGCGGACGTGGTCCACGTCGACGAGGTCGACGCGGACACCTCGGCCGCCGATGGCACCCACGACGGTCCGCAGAGCGCGGGCGGTACGGCCGTTGCGGCCGATCACCTTGCCGAGGTCGTCGGGGTGCACCCGGACCTCGAGAACGCGCCCACGGCGCAGGTCGCGCGAAGCGACCTGCACATCGTCGGGGTTGTCGACAATGCCCTTCACGAGGTGCTCGAGAGCCTCCTCGAGCATGCTCAGGCCTCGGTCGACTCAGACGAAGAAGACGCGGCCGGGGCCTCGTCCTTCTTCTCAGCCTTCTTCTTCTGGGTGATGGCCTCACCCTTGCCCTCGTCGTCGCCGCCCAGGGCGTCGAACGACGGGCGCGTCGCCTTCGGCTCGGCCACGAGCAGCGGAGCAGGGGCGGGCTCGCCCTTGAACTTCTGCCAGTCGCCGGTCAGCTTCAGGATGGCGAGAACGGGCTCGGTCGGCTGCGCGCCGACACCCAGCCAGTACTGCGCGCGGTCCGAGTCGACCTCGATGCGCGAGGGGTTCTGCACCGGGTGGTACAGACCGATCTCCTCGATGGCCCGACCATCACGGCGGGTACGGGAGTCGGCGACGACGATGCGGTAGTGAGGCGAACGGATCTTGCCCAGACGCTTCAGCTTGATCTTGACTGCCACGGAAGTGGTGTCTCCTGGTCTTGACGTGGTTGGGCACGGCGAGATGGCCGCGTGGGGTTGCGGTACCCGAGTGCCCGATGGACGCGTCAGCCGGAGGAGAGAGGGGTCCTGTGCGGCTGTCGAGTACAGCTAGCTATTGTGCCACACCCTGGCGGGTCGCCTTCACGGGGCAGCGTGCGGTGACCCCCGGCGCCGGATGCCCGGCACCGGGGGTCACCGCCGAGGTCGGCAGCGCGCCCGGCTCGGACCGGGTGCCGCCGCGCGGGGCTGACTCCGACTGAGTACGGCTGCCACGAGCAGCCGTCCGCTCAGCTCGCCGCGGCGCCCACTACCTCGGGGATGCGGAACGGCTTCCCGCATCCTCCGCACACGATCGGCGCCTGCGCCAGCACGGACGGAACCACCCGTACGTTGCGGCCGCAGTCGCACACCGCCTTGACGCGGACGCCTCCCCCGGAGGAGCCGTGCCGGGCGGCCGGGCCCCGGAACGAGCGGGCCGTGTCCGCGGCGGTCGCGGCGGTGTGTGCCTTGAGGGCGCGTTGCAGCCGCTCGATCGTCGGGCGGTAGCGCCGCTTCGCCTCGGGGTTGAGCGTGACCAAGGAGAAGCCACTGCTGGGGTGCGGCTCCTCCGGGTGGTCGAGGCCCAGCTCTTCGGCGATGGCGAGGAATCTGCGGTTGTGGTACCGGCCGGCGCGCGAAGTGTCGCGGACTCCGCGGGCGGCGGCGATGCCATGGACTGCCTCATGCAGCAGTCGTTCGAAGGAGAGTTCGTGCCCGCAGGCGGACGACGACTCTCCGATCAGGGACTCTGGCGCGGCAAGATCGGGCAGTTCGGGGTGGTGCCGCTGAATGTCGGCCCACGCCCCTGCCAGCTCTGCGGCGAGAACAGGTGGTGTCGTGCTCACGTAATGACAACGAGCCGGGGGGCCTCTGTGTTCCTATTCCGGGGCATCCCAAATAATTTGCACGTACCCGTCAGTTGCCGCTGATGCGTCCGGACGAGGGCGGGTGCGCTGATCTGCGGAGAAGCCTCACAGCTCGCACCAAGCCGGTACGTAGTAACGCGTACGCCCCGGCGCGTAGACGGTGTCCGCGCGCCGGGGCCCCTGTGGTCATCAGATGCGCAAGAGGCGTTTCGGCCTCCCTGCGGGCCTACTCAGTAAGCGCGCGCGACGACCGCGACGTTACCGGGTGCGTCGTCGGTGTCGGGCACCGACCCGTCCTCGGCGACCAGACACCGTACGGTCACGGAGTGCTCGGCGAGCTCGGCCTCGCCCTCTTCTCCGAGGTCGGCCCACGGAATGCGCGCCCAGCCGCCGGCGGTGGCCGTCTCGACGGCCTCCTGGATCGTCGACACCTCCGCGGTGCGGGACTCCCTGCGCTCACGCGACTGCTTCAGAAGCAGCGCCTGGTCCTCTTCGAGGACGGTGGGGAGCAGTTCCACCAGAGCGTCGATGGCGACGGGCTCCTTGCCGCCGGGGATACGGCGAGCCAGCATCGCGGTGCCGTTCTCCAGGTCACGGGGACCGACCTCGACGCGGACGGGGACGCCCTTGAGCTCCCAGTCGACGGCGCGCCGCCCGAACGGGACGTCGGTGCGGTCGTCCACGTGGACGCGTACACCCGCCGCCTTCAACCGGTCGCCGATTTCGCGGACCTTGGCCAGAACCGCCTCGTCCCCCTTGATCGCGAGGACGACTGCCTGGATCTGGGCGAGCCGCGGCGGGACGCGCAGTCCGTTGTCGTCGCCGTGCATCATCACCAGGGCGCCGATCATGCGGGTCGTCGAGCCCCAGGAGGTCTGCCAGACCAGCTCCTGCTTGCCTTCCTTCGACAGGTACCGGGTGTTGAAGGCCTTGGCGAAGTTCTGGCCCAGCTCGTGGCTGGTGGCCATCTGGAGGGCCTTGCCGTCGCCCATCATGCCTTCGAGCGTGAGGGTGTTGATGGCACCCGCGAAGCGCTCCTTGACGGTCTTGCGGCCGGGGACGACATCCATGCCGAGGACGTTCAGCATGAAGTCCTCGTACACCTGGCGGTGGATGTGCGCGGCGAAGTCGCGGGCGTCCTCGTACGTGGCGTGCGCGGTGTGGCCCTCCTGCCAGAGGAACTCGGACGTACGCAGGAAGAGGCGGGGCCGCAGCTCCCAACGGACCACGTTCGCCCACTGGTTGATCAGCAGCGGCAGGTCGCGGTAGCTCTGCACCCACTTCGAGAAGTAGTCGTTGATGATCATCTCGGAGGTGGGTCGGACGACCGCGGGCTCCTCGAGCTCCTTGCCGCCGCCGTGCGTGACCACCGCGAGCTCCGGTGCGAAGCCCTCGACGTGGTCGGCCTCCTTGGTGAGGTACGACTGCGGGATCAGCAACGGGAAGTACGCGTTCTGGGTACCCGTCTCCTTGATGCGGGCGTCCATCTCCGCCTGCATCCGCTCCCACAGCCCGTACCCGTACGGTCGGATGACCATGGAGCCGCGCACCGGTCCGTTGTCGGCCAGTTCGGCCTTGGCGATCAGATCCTGGTACCAGCGCGGGAAGTCGTCCGCCTGGGGCGTGAGAACGGGTGCCTTTGCCATGGCGCGATGGTACGGGCACACGTTGCCAGCATGTGAATTCTTGTGCCGCGCGCGGACAGCGCGCAAGCAGCGCGCCACAACCCCTGGACGGCGCGACGAGTGCGGAGTTACCTGACATACGGGGGAAGAGCGAGCGCACTGCACGGGGGCAAGGGAAACGGGGCGCAGCGGCAACTCTCGGCGGATTGGGGCGCTTTCGATGACACCTACGCTCGTGCGGCATCACCTACCTCACGCGGCTGCGCCGCCCCGGGTGGATCCGTGTGCACGCGCGCGTGACTGGGCCGAGATCCAGGAGCGGATGCTGGTGCCGCTCTACGAAGCCGTCTACGAGCGGCTCGAAGTGGGCGCCGGGACGCGGGTCCTCGGCCTGCGCTGCGGTACGGGGCTGGCCCTTCTGATGGCGGCCTCCCGGGGAGCGGCGGTGACCGGCGTCGACTCCTCTTCACCCGAGCGGGTGGCGCTCGCGCGGGAACGGTTACTGCCGGACGGGTGGGGCACACGCGCGCGTGCCGACGCCCGGATCGTGGAGGGGTCCCCCTCGGACCTCGCCGACCCGACGGCGGCCGCGTACACGCTGGTGACCGCGTTCGAGCCGATCGGGTGCGCGCCGGGGGACGCCGAGGAACTCGGGAAGCTGCTGTCGGCGGCGACTCCGCTCGCCGAGCGGGGGGCGGCCGTGGTGCTGGTCGGATGGGGGCCGCCGGAGCGGTGTGCCACGTGCGCGGTGCTGCCGGGCGAGGGGTGCGGGCAGGCTCCTCGCCGGGACGACCTGGAGGAGGTGGCCCAGCGGGCCGGGCTCCGGCCGGACGGGTCCGGGCGGGTGGCGTGTCCCTTCGGGTACGCGGACGTGGAGAGCGCGGTGCGGGGGTTGTTGTCGACCGGGCTGTTCGACGCGGCGGTCGGTGCGACGGATGTGGTGCAGGTCGGCAAGGAGCTGACGGAGGCGCTGCATCCGTATCAGCGTGGGGACGGCACGGTGTGGATGCCGAACGTCTTCAGGTACCTGATCGCACGCACGGGCTGAGGTCGCCGGGTCTACGCCCCCGCCGCCCCTACCCGTCCCGTCCCTGGGGGCTCCGCCCCCAGACCCCCGCAAAAGATTGCGCGGTTCCCCGCGCCCCCAAGAAGGGGCGCGGTGAACCGCGCGAGCAACCGGAGTCTCACACCTCCTCCTTCTTCACGCGTGTCACGCCCGCGATCCGGTATGCCTGTGCCTCCTCCAGCGTCTCGTTCGCGAGGAGGGCCTCCGCGAGGGCGTTCAGTTGGTCCCGGTGGTCGCGGAGCTTCTGGCACGCCTCCTCGTAGCACTCGTCGACGATGCGCCGCATCTCGTGGTCGATGGAGTCGAGCGTGGCCGGCGCGGCGGCGAGGCCGTAGGCCTGCTGGGCGTCGTTCGGGAGGGCGGAGAGGCGGCCGACCCGTTCGCTCATGCCCCAGCGGGCGACCATGCCGCGAACGACGTTGGTGACCTGTTCGAGGTCGTTCTCGGAGCCGGTCGTGACGACTCCGTAGACGACGTGTTCGGCGGCCATGCCCCCCAGGGCACCGATGATCCGACCGCGCAGGTACTCCTCGGTGTACGAGTACCGGTCGGTGTCCGGTGTCGAGAGCGTGACGCCCAGCGCGCGCCCGCGCGGGACGATGGTGATCTTGCGAACCGGGTCGGCACCCGGCTGCAGCATGCCGAGAAGGGCGTGGCCGCTCTCGTGGTACGCGGTCCGGCGGCGCTCCTCGTAGGGCATCACCAGGGAACGCTCCGCACCGAGCTGCACCTTCTCCAGCGCCTCGGAGAGGTCCGGCGGCGCCACCTCGTCCTGCTTGCGCTTGACGGCGAGCAGCGCCGCCTCGTTGGCGAGGTTGGCCAGATCCGCACCGGTCATGCCCGGCGTCGTGCGGGCCACCTGGGCCAGGTCCACTTCCGGGGACAGCGGGATCTCGCGGGTGTGGATCCGCAGGATCGCCTCACGGCCACGGCGGTCGGGGGGCGCGACGTTGACGATCCGGTCGAAGCGGCCGGGGCGGGTCAGCGCCGGGTCCAGGATGTCCGCACGGTTCGTCGCCGCGATGACGATGACGCCCTCGAAGCCAGAGAAGCCGTCCATTTCGGTGAGGATCTGGTTCAGGGTCTGCTCGCGCTCATCGTGGCCGCCCATCGCCGAGCCTCCGGCCCGGGACCGCCCGATGGTGTCGATCTCGTCGATGAAGATGATCGAAGGGGCCACTTTTCGGGCCTCGGCGAAGAGTTCCCGGACCCGGGACGCGCCCACGCCCACGATCATCTCGATGAACTCCGATGCCGAGGCCGAGAAGAACGGAACGCCCGCCTCCCCCGCCACGGCGCGCGCGAGCAGGGTCTTTCCCGTGCCGGGCGCACCCGCGAGGAGCACACCGCGCGGCATCTTCGCGCCCATCTTGCGGTACTCGTCCGGATTCTTGAGGAAGTCGACGATGTCGTTCAGTTCGCCCTCGACCTCGTCGATTCCGGCCACGTCGGCGAAGGTCGTGCGCTGGGCGCCGGGCATCAGTTCGACTGGTTTCGGGGGTGCCTTGCGGCCGAGCATGCCGCCCGGGCCTCCGATGCCCGCCCGCAGCCGCCGGGCGAAGAACATCCACAGCAGTACCAGGAGCACGATCGGGGCCAGGGAGATCAGCAGGTTGGAGAGGAAGCTGCGCTGCTGGACCACTGGTGAGGCGGTCACCGTGACCTGGTGTTTCTCCAGGTTCTGCCAGAGCTTGTCGTCCGCGAAGGACGGGCGCTGGGTCTTGAACTTGGTGTACTTCCCGCCGCCGTCCGGATTGGCCTGGGCTGTCTTGAGCTGGCCCTGGATCGCGTCGCCCTTGGAGTAGATCTTGGTGATGTTGTCGTTGTCGACCTGCTTGCTGAACTCCGTGTACGAGATCGTCGGCTCGGTGCCCTCGTTGAAGAAGGACAGCACCAGAAGGGCGACCACGAACACGACCAGGACGGCGACGACGAGGCCGATCCAGCCCCCGGGCATCTTCCTTCTCCCGGAGGGCGGACCGGTCGAGTCCGGTGGCGTTCCCTCGGTACGCCACGGCTGGTCGGGGTCCTTGCGCGGCGGCACAGGGTTACTCATATTAGGACGTTACGACACGAAATACTCGCCAGCATGCGCAGAAAATGCCACTGGGGGCGCCCCTCCGACGAGGGGCGCCCCCAGTGACGTACGAGAACGACCCCGTACCGAGGACCCCGTACCGAGGACCCCGTACGGAAGACCCCGTACGGAAACGAACCGTCAGCCCATGAACTTCTTGAACTCGTCCGGCAGCTCGAAGTCCTGAGCCTGCTGCCCGGCCGGCAGACCGAAGGCGCCGCCCGGCTGGGCACCGGCCTCACGGCGGGCCGCGGCCTCTTCCTCCTGCAGCTTGCGCTTCATCGGGTTGCCGGAGCGCTGCTTGCCCTTGGCCACCTTCTGCTTCTTCTTGGCTCGGCCGGGGCCGCCACCCATGCCCGGGATCCCGGGCATTCCGGGCATGCCGCCGCCCTGGGCCATGCGGGACATCATCTTGCGGGCCTCGAAGAAGCGCTCGACCAGGTTCTTGACCGCGCTGACCTCGACGCCCGAACCCTTGGCGATACGGGCGCGGCGCGAGCCGTTGATGATCGTCGGCTCCTGACGCTCGCCCGGCGTCATCGACTTGATGATGGCGGCCGTGCGGTCGACGTCGCGCTCGTCGAGGTTGTTGATCTGGTCCTTGATCTGGCCCATGCCCGGGAGCATGCCGAGCAGCTTGCTGATGCTGCCCATCTTCCTGACCTGCTCCATCTGGGCCAGGAAGTCGTCCAGGGTGAAGTCCTGGCCCTTCTTGGACGCCAGCTTGGAGGCCATCTTCTCGGCCTCTTCTTGGCTGAACGTCTTCTCCGCCTGCTCGATCAGGGTGAGCAGGTCACCCATGTCGAGGATGCGGGAGGCCATCCGGTCCGGGTGGAAGGCGTCGAAGTCGTCGAGCTTCTCGCCGTTCGACGCGAACATGATCGGCTTGCCGGTCACCGAGGCGATGGAGAGCGCGGCACCACCGCGGGCGTCACCGTCGAGCTTCGACAGGACGACGCCGTCGAAGCCGACGCCGTCACGGAAGGCCTCGGCGGTGTTGACCGCGTCCTGGCCGATCATCGCGTCGACGACGAAGAGGATCTCGTCCGGGGAGACGACGTCGCGGATGTCCGCGGCCTGCTTCATCATCTCCTGGTCGATGCCGAGGCGGCCGGCGGTGTCCACGATCACGATGTCGTGGACCTTGGTCTTCGCGAACTCCATGGAGTCCTTGGCGACCTTGACCGGGTCACCGACGCCGTTGCCCGGCTCAGGGGCGTAGACGGCCACACCGGCGCGCTCGGCGACGACGCTGAGCTGGTTCACGGCGTTCGGGCGCTGGAGGTCGGCGGCGACCAGGAGCGGGGAGTGGCCCTGGTCCTTGAGCCACTTGCCGAGCTTTCCGGCGAGCGTGGTCTTACCGGCACCCTGCAGACCCGCGAGCATGATCACGGTGGGCGGGTTCTTGGCGAACCGGAGGCGGCGGGTCTCGCCGCCGAGGATCGTGACGAGCTCGTCGTTCACGATCTTCAGGACCTGCTGGGCAGGGTTGAGGGCCTTGGAGACCTCGCTCCCGAGTGCCCGCTCCTTCACGTTCTTGATGAACGTCCGGACGACCGGCAGGGCCACATCGGCTTCGAGGAGCGCGATACGGATCTCGCGGGCCGTGGCGTCGATGTCCGCCTCGGAGAGCCGGCCTTTCCCGCGGAGGTTTTTGAAAGTCGCGCTCAGGCGGTCTGAGAGGGTATCGAACACGGTGGCGTCGGTCCTCGGAGTCGGGGGCGGTTGGGTTGCCCTCCAGGGTATCTGCCCGAAAAGGGTTGGTGTCCCCTGCCCGGTGTGAATACCCGACAGGGACCACGCTCGATGGACGGAGACAGGACCGCGAGGTCACTCCCGCGGCAGCTGCCACGAGGTCATCCCCGCAGCATCTCCTCCAGCCCACGCGCCACCGAAACCGCCTCCTCCCCCGGCAGGGGCGCGCCCTTGGGGCCGGTCACGTAGAAGGCGTCCACGGCGTTGGCGCCGAGGGTGGAGACATGCATGCTACGCACCCATACGCTCGCGTCCTCCAGGGCCCGCCCGATGCGGTGCAGCAGGCCGGGAGCGTCGTGGGCGCGGACCTCGATGACCGTCGCGTGGCGGGAGGCGGCGGAGGCGACCGTCACCCGGGGCGGCGGCGCGATCGTGCCCCGGCGGCGCGGATAGGCGGCGTCGCGCTCGGCGAGTCGGGCCGCGATGTCCAGGGAGCCGTCCAGGGAGCGCACCAGGTCGGCGCGCAGCCGGGCGGCCTGCGGCAGGGAGCCGTACTCCGCGGCGACCCGCCAGTTGAGCAGCAGCACCGAGCCCTCGACACCGTCGGGCAGGTCCAGGGCGCGCAGCTCGGCCGTGCGCACGGTCAGGCGGTGCATCGCGAGGACACCGGCGACCGCGGGGAGCACTCCGGGCTGGTCGGGCACGGCGATGAGCAGTTCCACGCCCAGGGGCTCGGGATCGCCGGCGGGCTCCTCCTCGGTGGGCGGTTCGGTCTGCGCGCGCAGTGCCAGTACGGGGCCGCCGGTGCGGAACGCCTCGATGGCGAGCCGCTCCTGCTCGGCCGTGGGCGCGGCGGCCTCGGGCTCCTCGGGGGCGTCTCCGGCGAGCACGGCGGCGACCCGTTTGACCAGGTCGGCGACGAGGGATCCGCGCCAGGAGGACCAGGCCGCGGGCCCGGTGGCCAGCGCGTCGGCCTCGGTGAGAGCGTGCAGCAGTTCGAGGGTGCTCTGCGATCCGACGGCCTCGGCGACCGAGCGGACGGTCGCCGGGTCCTCCAGGTCGCGTCGGGTCGCGGTGTCGATGAGCAGCAGGTGGTGGCGTACGAGGGTGGCGAGCACCGCCACGTCGGCGCGGTCGAAGCCGATGCGGGCGGCCACGTCCCGGGCGATGATCTCGCCGGCCACGGAGTGGTCGCCGGGCCAGCCCTTGCCGATGTCGTGCAGCAGGGCGGAGACGAGGAGGAGGTCGGGGCGGCCCACGCGGCGGGCCAGTTCGGAGGCGCGGACGGCCGTCTCGATGAGGTGGCGGTCGACGGTCCAGATGTGCACGGCGTTGCGCTGCGGGCGGCAGCGCACCCGCTCCCAGTCGGGCAGGAGCCGGGTGATCAGGCCCTCGGCCTCCAGTGCCTCCCAGACCTCGATGGTCGGGCGGCCCGAGCCGAGCAGCGTGACGAGCTGTTCCCTGGCCTCGGCGGGCCAGGGCGTGGGCAGTGGGCGCGCGACGGCGGCCATGCGCCGTACGGCGTGCAGGGAGAGCGGGAGCCCCGCCTGTGCGGCGGCGGCCGCGGCACGCAGCGGGAGTACGGGGTCTCGCTCGGGGCGTGCGGCGCGGGCGAGTACCACCTCGCCGTCCATCTCGACCACACCCTCGGCGAGCGGTGAGCGCTCCACGGCGGGCTTGGCACCGCCGCCGAGCATGGCGCGCAGCCGTGGCCGCACAGCGCGCGACTTGAGCACGCGTCCCACCTCGCGCCAGGTGACGTCACTGGCGTACGACACGACGCGCGCGGCCTCGTACACCTGGCGCAGCAGGGTGTCGGCGTCCAGGAGTCCGAGTTCGGCGGCGACCTGGTCCTGCTCCTGGAGCGCGAGGCGGTCGGTGGCACGGCCGGTGGTGAGGTGGAGGGCGTCGCGGACGTCCAGGAGCCTGCGGCGGGCGTCCGCGAGGCCCTCACGGGGCGCGTCCGCGAGCCAGGAGGCGGCGACGGCACGCAGGGCGGTGGCGTCGCGCAGGCCGCCGCGAGCCTCCTTCAGGTCCGGTTCCAGGAGGTACTGCAGCTCGCCCTGGCGTTCGGCGCGCTCGGCGCACAGCTCCTGGAGTTCGGGGAGGCGTTTCGGCGCCTGGTTGCGCCAGTCGGCGAGGACGGCCGTACGCAATCCGGCGGTGAGGCCGAGGTCGCCCGCGATGTGGCGGGCGTCCAGCAGGCCGAGCTGCACCTTGAGGTCCCCGCCCGCGGTCTTGCGTGCCTCTCCGGGCGTACGCACCGAGTGGTCGAGGGCCAGGCCCAGGTCCCAGATGGGGTACCAGATGCGGTCGGCGAGCGCGGCAACGGTGCCGGAGTCGGCGCCGTCGTGCAGGAGCAGCAGGTCGAGATCGCTGCGTGGCGAGAGTTCTCCGCGGCCGTAGCCGCCGACGGCGACGAGCGAGACGCCGCGCAGTCCCTCGGCACCCGCGCCGAACAGGCCGGTCAGCCATTCGTCCGTGAGTTCGGCGAGGGCGGCACGGCGCGGCGGCCCGGACTGCGCCCCCTCCTGGAGGAGGCGCAGCCGGGCCGCCGCATAGCCGCTGGGTCCCGAGTCCTCTGCTTCCGTACGCATCTCCGTACTCGTCACCCAGTGGCTCCTGTTCTGATCTTCTGTTTAGAGCGCGTCCGGGCCGCGCTCGCCGGTCCGGACCCGGACGGCCGTCTCGACCGGGATGGACCACACCTTGCCGTCACCGATCTTGCCGGTGCGGGCCGCCTTCACGACGACATCGATCAGCTGTTCGGCGTCGTCGTCCTCGGCCAGCACCTCGATGCGGATCTTGGGGACCAGGTCGACGGTGTACTCGGCACCACGGTAGACCTCGGTGTGTCCCCGCTGCCGACCGTAGCCGCTGGCCTCCGTGACCGTGAGACCGTGCACCCCGAAGGCCTGCAGGGCCTCCTTGATCTCGTCGAGCCGGTGGGGCTTCACGACGGCGGTGATGAGCTTCATGCGTCCACCTTCTTGCTCTCCGTACCCGCGAGGGCGGAAACCGAGCCGCCGACGATGCCGCCGCCCGCTCCACTGAAGTCGTATGCGGTCTCGGCGTGCTCGGCCTGGTCGATGCCGGCGATCTCCTCGTCCTCGGTGACCCGCATGCCCATCGTCTTGTCGATGATGAAGGCGAGGATCGCGGAGACGACCAGGGAGTAGCCGAGGACGGCGAAGACACCGGCGCACTGCTTCCAGAACTGGGTGAGACCGCCGCCGTAGAAGAGGCCCTCGACGGTGGACTGGCCCTTGCCGCTGGCGAAGAAGCCGATCAGCAGGGAGCCGATGACACCGCCGACGAGGTGCACGCCGACCACGTCGAGGGAGTCGTCGTAGCCGAACTTGTACTTGAGGCCGACGGCCATGGCGCACACGACACCGGCGATGGCGCCGACGGCGATCGCGCCGAGCGGGGAGACCGCGCCACCGGACGGGGTGATGGCGACCAGACCGGCGACCGCGCCGGAGGCGGCGCCCAGCGTGGTGAACGCGCCGTGGCGGATCTTCTCGTAGATGAGCCAGGCCAGCATGGCGGCCGCGGTGGCGATCTGCGTGTTGACGAACATCAGCGCGCCGACGCCGTCGTCGTTGCCGAGCCACGAACCGGCGTTGAATCCGAACCAGCCGAACCACAGCAGACCGGAGCCGAGCATCACCAGCGGGAGGCTGTGCGGACGCATCGGGTCCTTCTTGAAGCCGACGCGCTTGCCGATGACCAGGATCACGCCGAGGGCCGCGGCACCCGCGTTGATGTGGACCGCCGTACCACCGGCGAAGTCGATCACGCCGAGGTCGAACGCCCAGCCGCCGGTGCCCCAGACCCAGTGCGCGACCGGGAAGTAGACGACCGTGGCCCACAGCGCGATGAACAGCGACCACGCCGTGAACTTCACCCGGTCCGCCAGCGCACCGCTTATCAGCGCGGGCGTGATGATGGCGAACATCAGCTGGAAGACCATGAAGACGAAGATCGGGATGGTGTAGCCCGGCCACAGCTCCGTCAGGCCGATGTTGCTGAGGCCGACCCAGTCCGAGGTCCAGCCGATGAACGAACCCTTGTCCGTGCCGAAGGCGAGCGAGAAGCCGTACAGCACCCACAGGATCGTGATGATCCCCATGCTGATGAAGCTCATCATCAGCATGTTCAGGGTGCTCTTGACACGGACCATGCCTCCGTAGAAGAAGGCGAGGCCGGGGGTCATGATCAGCACCAGGGCGGAAGCGATGAGCATGAACCCGGTGTTGGCGGCCGAGAGCTTGGGAGCTTCTGCGGCTAGCGTGATGGCTGGTGCCATCGGCGTCTCCTCGTCGTTGGTACGGCCCCGTGCGGGCGAAGCCTGAGCGGTCATGAGGGGTGGGCCGGTTATGCGCCATGAGATTGACGCAGCGCGGTTTCCGTCGACGCCCCTCGATGTTTCGCCGCCGTGACGAAGGCACCTCGTGTGTTACGCCTCCATGAACTGGCTGATACCGGGCGGAGCGATCGTTATCGTGGCGCAACCTTCCCAGAAGGCAAACGAACCGGCCACGGCTGGTCGTCCGATGACCTGGCATGGGGGAGCCGAGTCGGGCGGTTCGGGACGACCGGCCGTGGCCGGGGTACTGGGATCGGACCGCTTCCGCGGCCTGGGCTCAGACCGCTTCCGCGGTCTCGGGAAGGTCGACGGCGAGCTGCTCGGTGAGGTCCACGACCTCGGCGAGATCACCGAAGTCGCGGACGGCCGTGTCGACTGTCTTTCGGATACGAGTGTTGACGCGCTCGGAGCGCACCTTCTTGGCGATCGCCATCGCGTCCTTGGCCAATACCGCACTCTGCTCGGGCTCACGCCGCAGCAGGTGCACGGTGGCCATGCCGATGAGATTGAGTGCGTACGAACGCTGGTGCTCGCCGTCCTTGGCGAAGAGGTCGACGGCCTGCTGCATCAGGGGCTCGGCGAGCGAGGCGTACGTGGGGCTGCGGCCCGCGACGTAGGCCAGGTCGCGGTAGGAGTGCGAGTTCTCGCCGTGCAGCTCGGCCAGCGAGAAGAAGCGGATCCAGTCGGGGTCCGGGTCGTCCCACTCGTGAACGTCCTCGAAGCTGTCCTCGGCCATCCGGACGGCCCGCTTGCACTTTCCGGGCTGGCCCATGTTCGCGTAGGCGCGGGCCTCCATCGCATACAGCATGGCCTGGGTGCGCGGGCTCGCGCAGTCACGGCTTCCGTACTGCGCGAGATGGATGAGTTCGAGCGCGTCGTCGGGCCGGCCGAGGTGGATCATCTGGCGGCTCATGCTGGAGAGGATGTACGAGCCCAGCGGCTTGTCGCCCGCCTCCTTGGCGGCGTGCAGGGCGAGCACGAAGTACTTCTGCGCGGTGGGCTGCAGCCCCACGTCGTAGCTCATCCAGCCCGCCAGCTCGGCCAGCTCGGCGGCGACCTTGAACAGGCGTTTGCTGGTCGCCCCGGGCTGCGGCTCCTGGAGCAGGTCGGTCACCTCGTGCAGCTGGCCGACGACCGCCTTGCGGCGCAGACCGCCGCCGCACTGGGCGTCCCACTGGCGGAACATCACCGTGGTGGACTCCAGGAGGTCCAGCTCGGGCTGGGAGAGCCGGCCGGGGCGGCGCGCGGCGGCCGGGGACTCGGGCTCCTCCTGGGGCGCGGCGGGCGAGGGCACCAGCCAGCGCTGCATGGGCTCGATGAGGGCGGGGCCCGCGGCGAGAGCCAGCGAGCTGCCGAGGAAGCCACGCCGCGCCAGCATCAGGTCACTGCGCGAGTACTCGCTGATCAGCGCCACGGTCTGCGGGCCGGTCCAGGGCAGGTCGACACCCGACACGGACGGTGACTGGTGGGCGGCGCGCAGACCGAGGTCCTCGACGGCGACCACACAGCCGAACCGCTCGGAGAACAGCTCGGACAGGATCCGGGGAATCGGCTCGCGCGGATTCTCGCCGTCCAGCCAGCGGCGCACCCGTGAGGTGTCCGTGGAGATGTGGTTGGCCCCCAACTGGCGGGCCCTTCGGTTCACTTGCCGCGCCAGCTCGCCCTTCGACCAGCCACTGCGCACGAACCACGAGCCCAACAGCTCATTCGGGCGCTTGTCAGCGTTCGTACCGCTTCCGCCGTTGCCGCCCACTGGAACGCCCCCATCCCTGAGACCACTTGTACGCTGCGTGCGCCAAGCCCTATCAGAATGCCGGTAAATACGGCCGCACGTCCGGCAGTTCTCACCCTTCGAACGGGAAGCCGACTTGCCTCCGGCATACCCACGAGTGCATACGTCCCCAGGACCCGTGCACTCAAAGTAATCCTACGATCACGCGTCCAGCCATGGCGATCCCGGAAACGCCACCATTCGCCACCCCTTCGAATGAACTCCTGATCGCCTGTACGCGATTCACTTGACATAGGACAGCCAGAAGTGGCGTAACGATGCATTCGGGGGCGCACGCCGCCGGGGTGCACCACCCGGGACGCTTCCGGGCGCCGCCGGGATCGCGTCGCCAGCCACGTGACATCCGGGGACGGGAACACACTGAGTGACGTTCCACGTTCATGGCGTAACCGTCGACGCGTTGGACCCGTTGGAGGGGGCATGGGCTTCACGATCGGCAGCAGTCGGGGAATGCGCGAAAGCCGGCCCGGCACCCGTCGCCGCGGCCGCTCGTCGGAGTGCACCGCGGTGGCCGAGTTCACCGGACTGTGGGACTGGGACGTGATCCCCGGCGCCCGGGCCGCCGCGGGCGCGTGCTCCTGCGGCAAGGCCGGCTGCCCCGCGCCGGGGGCGCATCCGCTGGACTTCGCGCCGGTGCTCGAAGCGGGCGCCACGCTCGACGAGGTCTCCGAGACCTGGGGCGAGTTCCCGGGGGCCGCGGTGATGCTGCCGGTCGGCCGCGCGTTCGACGTCATCGAGGTCGCCGAGGCCGCCGGGCGCCGCGCGCTCGTCCGCCTGGAGCGGATGGGACTGCCCACCGGGCCGGTCACCGCGACCCCGGACGGCCGCGCCCACTTCCTCGTCGCCCCCGGCGCCGCGGCCGAGCTCCCCGAGCTGCTCTACCGGATGGGCTGGGACGACGCCTCCCTCGACCTGCACGGCCTCGGCCCCGGTACGTACGTCACCGCCCCGCCCTCCGACCGCGCCGGCCTCGGTCCCGTCCGCTGGCTGCGCTCCCCCGCCCTGGACTCGGCGACGAAGCCGCCACAGGCACGGTTGCTGCTGGGGACCCTGGCATACGTGGCACACCGGTCGCGCGCGTAACCACACCGACACCGACACCGACGTACACAGCGAAGCGTCCGCCCCCGAACTGCACCTCGGGGGCGGACGCTTCCAGAACCACCTACCAACTTCGTGAGGTGGGGGTCACTCTCCGATAAGGGCGTCAACGAACGCCTCCGGCTCGAACGGCGCCAGATCGTCCGCGCCCTCGCCCAGACCCACCAGTTTGACCGGCACACCCAGCTCGCGCTGGACCGCGATCACGATGCCACCCTTCGCGGTGCCGTCCAGCTTGGTCAGCACGATGCCGGTGACGTCGACGACCTCGGCGAAGACACGGGCCTGCACCAGGCCGTTCTGGCCGGTCGTGGCGTCGAGGACCAGCAGCACCTCGTCGAGCGGGGCGTGCTTCTCGACGACACGCTTGACCTTGCCGAGCTCGTCCATGAGCCCTGTCTTGGTGTGAAGCCGTCCGGCCGTGTCGATGAGGACGGCATCGGCACCCTCCTCGATGCCCTCCTTGACCGCGTCGAAGGCGATCGAGGCGGGGTCGCCACCCTCGGGGCCCCGCACGGTACGGGCACCCACGCGCTCGCCCCAGGTCTGCAGCTGGTCGGCGGCAGCGGCACGGAAGGTGTCGGCGGCGCCGAGCACCACGTGCTTGCCGTCGGCGACGAGGACGCGGGCGAGCTTGCCGGTGGTGGTGGTCTTCCCGGTGCCGTTGACACCGACGACCATCACGATGCCCGGGGTGTCGAGGTTCGAGTCGGTCTTGACCGTACGGTCGAACTCGGGGACGAGAAGCTGCAGCAGCTCCTCGCGCAGCAGGGTGCGCAGCTCGTCGGGCGTCCGCGTACCGAGCACCTTCACGCGCTCGCGCAGCCGCTCGACCAGCTCCTGGGTGGGCTGCACGCCGACGTCGGCGGTCAGCAGCGTGTCCTCGATCTCCTCCCAGGTGTCCTCGTCGAGGTGCTCGCGCGAGAGGAGCGTGAGCAGCCCCTTGCCGAGCGCGTTCTGCGAGCGCGAGAGGCGGGCGCGCAGCCGCACCAGGCGCCCCGCGGTCGGCTCCGGGATCTCGATCGCGGGAGCTTCGACAACGGGTTCGGGTTCCTCGACGAGGACCGGCGCGGCCGAGCCGTCCGGGAGATCCACCTCCTCTATCGTCCGGCGCTCTTCGTCGTGCGGGATCTCGGCCTCGTCGCCGATGTGCGGCTCGGCCGGAGGGGCGGTGATGTCGGGCGTGGTGGGGGGCGCCGGGGGCAGCGGCTTCTTGCGGCGACTGCCGATGACGAGCCCGCCGAGTGCGCCGATCACGACCAAGGCGATGACTACAGCAAGGATGACGGTTTCCATAACAAGCCCAGTATGGCGTGCGTGACCACCCGCTCGACCGTTCGTTGTCCGCGCAGGGCTGCATGTCCCACGGGTCGGGCCGGCCCGCCACCCGACCTCGCGTCGGCCGGGAAGCCCCTCAGGGGTGGAGTCACAACACGTCCGGTATGCGAAAGGACGCGTCGGGTGCGCGCAGCGCGGCAAGCGGGGCGGCGCTCCCGGCATGACCCTGTCCCGCGCGGTCTTCGGCAGGCGCGGAAACCTCCTGCCGGGTTCGCTGATCTGGATCGCCCGCTGGGGCTGGGAGACGATCAACGCGGTGACGGGCTCCTACGCCCTGCTGACCGTCCTGAACGTGCTCTTCGGCATCAGGAGCAACACGTTCCTGATCGTCGCGACGCTGCCGGCCTTCGTGGTCGCGACGTTCTCGATCTCGGGCCTCGGCATCAGCGCCGTCCGGACGTGCAGCACATGGGCGACGTGGCTCTTCGGCGGCTTCTCCGTGCTCGTCCTCGGGCACCTGGTCGCGGACACGGGCTGGGGCAGGGTCTTCGGACAGCCCGCCGGCCCGACACCCCTGATGATCACGGGGGTCGGACTGATCGCGGCGGGCGGCATCAGCTGGGCGCCGTCGGCGCCGGACCTCACGCGCTATCTGCCGCGTGGCCTCGTCGGCGGCGATCGTGCGCAATTCGGTGGCCGGCGCCGGCATCGTCGTACTCCCCCTGATCCTGATGGGCGCGGTATTGGCGGTCTCGACGCCGGACCTGGCCTCGGCCGCCGCGACCCGGTCTCCTTCGTCGGCACGATCCTGCCGCTGTGGATCGCGGTGCGCTACCTGCTCATCGCTCTGGTCGGCATGCCGCTGATCAACGCGATGTCGATGTACTCGGCGGGCTTCACCGCGCAGACCCTCGGCATCACGGTGTCGCGGCACCGGGCGGTCGCGGTCAACGCCGTGATCTCACTGGTCCTCGGCGGCGTCCTGATGCTGGTGGCGACCTCCTTCATGGGCTCGTTCATCGCGTTCCTCTCGCTGCTCGCGGTCGCGTTCTCGGCCCGGGTCGGCGTCTTCGGCGCGGACATGCTGCGCCGCGAGGCGTACGACGCCGAGGCCCTGCTCGACACCACGCGCACCAGCGCCCACTGGTACCGGGGCGGCTTCAGCCCGGCCGCGGTCGCCGCGTGGGCGCTCGGGCTCGGCTCGGGCCTGCTGTTCAGCACGTCCGACTGGTTCACGGGTCCGCTGGCGTCGAACAACCCCGTCCGCGAGTACGGCCTCGGCCGGGTGGCGACCGTCGCGGTCTCCTTCCTGCCGTACGCGGTCCTGCCCAAGCCCGCGGTGGCGCCTGTGGCGCAGCCCGCGAAAGGGTCCGCGACTATGGCTGTCTGACGCACCGTCAGCTACCGTCCCCCTCCACACCGAAGGGGGGCTTCCATGCCCGTAACCGTCGTGCGCTTCAACCTCGTCGACCCCGCCGCCACCCCCGCGTCGCTGAGCGCCCGCTACAAGGCGGCCATCGAGATGGCCGCCTACGCCGACGACCGCGGCATCACCACCGTGCAGACCGAGGAACACCACGGAGTCGCCAACAACTGGCTGCCCTCGCCGTTCGCCTTCGCGGGCGCGGTCTTCGGAGCGACCCGGCACCTCGCGGTCACCGTCTCCGCGGTCATCGGCCCGCTGCACGATCCACTGCGTCTCGCCGAGGACATCGCCGTACTCGACCTGCTCAGCGGTGGCCGCCTCGTCACCGTCGCGGGCATCGGCTACCGGCCCGAGGAGTACGCCCTCTTCGACGTCGACTGGAAGCGGCGCGGGGCACTCCAGGACGAGCTCCTGGAGACGGTGCTGAAGGCGTGGACCGGCGAGGAGTTCACCTACCGGGACCGTACGGTACGGGTCACACCGCGCCCGTTCTCCGACCCGCACCCGCTGCTGCTGGTCGGCGGCTCGTCCAGGGCCGCGGCCCGGCGCGCCGCCCGGCTCGGGCTCCCCTTCTTCCCCAGCGCGCACCTCCCCGAGCTGGAGGCGTACTACAAGGAGCGGCTCGTCGAGTACGGCACCGAGGGCTGGACCATGATGCCCGCCGCCGAGACCCCGCTGCTGCACATCGCCGAGGACCCGGACCGGGCGTGGGCCGAGTACGGAGGGCACTTCCTGCACGAGGCACGGACGTACGCCTCCTGGCAGTCCGGTGACATCCGCTCGGCGGTGAAGTCGGCTGCCACGACGGTCGAGGAACTGCGCGCGGAGGGCGTGTACCGGATCCTGACCCCCGACCAGTGCGTGGCGCAGGGTCTCGACAACCACGTGCTGCACCCGCTGTCCGGCGGGATGCCGATCGACGAGGGCTGGCGCAGCCTGCACCTGTTCTGCGAAGACGTACTGCCCCGGCTCGGGGATTGAGCCGGGGCAGTACGTCTTACGGGTACGAGGAGAGGGGCAGCGGGGACTTGGCCCTTCTCCTCGAGTCTCGGGGCCTCTTCAGGAGGCTCAGCCCATTTCCTCCAGCGTCTTGCCCTTGGTCTCCTTGACGTACTTGAGCACGAAGGGGATGGAGAGCGCGGCGAAGATCGTGTAGATCACGTAGGTCGCGGAGAGGTTCCAGTCGGCCAGCGACGGGAAGCTCGCCGTGATGGCCCAGTTGGCGATCCACTGCGCGGAGGCGGCGACGCCGAGGGCGGCGGCGCGGATCCGGTTCGGGAACATCTCGCCGAGGAAGACCCAGACCACGACACCCCAGGACAGGGCGAAGAAGAGGACGAAGACATGCGCGGCGATGAGGGCGACCCAGCCCTGCGTCGCCGGCAGCTTGCCGTCGACGAGGTTGTACGAGAAGGCCCAGGCCTCGAGTCCGAGACCGATGACCATACCGACGGAACCGATGAGGGCCAGCGGCTTGCGGCCGATCCGGTCCACGAAGATCATCGCGATCACGGTGCCGATGATGTTGATGATCGACGTCGTGAACGAGTAGAAGAACGACTCCGAGGGGTCGACGCCGACCGACTGCCACAGCGTCGAGGAGTAGTAGAACGCGACGTTGATGCCGACGAACTGCTGGAAGACCGAGAGGCCGATGCCGACCCAGACGATCGGCTTGAAGAAGAAGCTGCCGCCGAGCAGGTCCTTGAAGGTCGACTTGTGCTCGCTCTTCATGGCGTGCTCGATCTCGGCGACGCGGGCCGTCAGATCGATCTTGTCGCCCTCGACCTCCTTGAGCACCTCACGGGCGCGGTCTTCCTTGCCCACGGAGATCAGGAAGCGCGGCGACTCGGGGATCGCGAAGGAGAGCAGACCGTAGAGGGCGGCCGGGATGACCATGACACCGAGCATGACCTGCCAGGCCTCGAGGCCCATCAGCTTGCCGCGCTGGTCGCCGCCGGCGGCGTTCAGGATGCCCCAGTTCACCAGCTGCGAGATGGCGATGCCGATGACGATCGCGGCCTGCTGGAAGGAGCCAAGGCGTCCGCGGTACGCGGCCGGGGAGACCTCGGCGATGTAGGCGGGGCCGATGACGGAGGCCATACCGATGGCGAATCCGCCGATGATGCGCCAGAAGGCGAGGTCCCACAGCGCGAACGGCAGCGCGGAACCGACGGCGCTGACCGTGAAGAGGACGGCGGAGATCTGCATGCACCGGATGCGGCCGATGCGGTCGGCTATGCGGCCCGCGGTCGCCGCGCCGATGGCGCAGCCGATCAGCGCGATGGCGATGACCTGGGCCAGGGTCGCGGAGCCGATGTCGTAACGGCTTCGGATGGCCTCGACGGCACCGTTGATCACGGCGCTGTCGTAACCGAAGAGGAAGCCGCCCATCGCGGCCGCCGCAGCGATGAAGATGACATGCCCGAGATGTTCGGGGTGAGCCGTCCTGGCTCCTGGTTTTGGTGCCTGCGCGGTGCTGGTCACGTGTAACTCCTCGGGCCACCCGGCCTCGCTGCCGGGGGTGTGGGGGCAAGCCCTTCGGTGGTGGTACCAGTGGCGCACAACTTCGCAGCCCCCACCACCTGAAGGTAAAAGCAACGTTGCAGAGACTATGCCTTCAAGTTTCGAAGTCAACAGTTCCGCTGCTGTGAATTTTTCGCACCCAAGCGGTCATCACGTGTTCACTACTTGAACCCAACTAGAAGCCCAGGTCACGACCGGTGTGCACTACACGCATCTAGCGCAGCCGCTGACTGATGACCTTCGACACACCGTCGCCCTGCATGGAGACGCCGTACAGCGCGTCGGCGACCTCCATCGTCCGCTTCTGGTGCGTGATCACGATCAGCTGCGACGCCTCCTGCAGCTCCTGCATGATCCGGATCAGCCGCTGCAGGTTGGTGTCGTCGAGCGCCGCCTCCACCTCGTCCATCACATAGAACGGACTGGGCCGCGCCTTGAAGATCGACACAAGGAGCGCGACGGCGGTGAGAGACCTCTCCCCACCGGACAGCAGGGACAGCCGCTTCACCTTCTTGCCGGGGGGCCGTGCCTCGACGTCCACACCCGTGGTGAGCATGTTGTCGGGGTCGGTCAGGATCAGTCGCCCGTCCCCTCCCGGGAACAGCCTGCTGAAGACACCCTCGAACTCACGTGCCGTGTCCCGGTACGCCTCGGTGAAGACCTGTTCGACGCGCTCGTCGACCTCCTTCACCACCTGCAGCAGATCGGCCCGCGTCTTCTTGAGGTCCTCCAGCTGCTCGCTGAGGAACTTGTGACGCTCCTCCAACGCGGCGAACTCCTCCAACGCCAGCGGATTGACCTTCCCCAGCTGCGCGTAGGCCCGCTCGGCCGACTTGAGCCGTCGCTCCTGCTCGGCACGGTGGAAGGGCCGGGGCTGGTTGCGCGGGTGCTCCGGGTCCTCGGGCAGTTCCTCGCCCTCGGCGGGGAGCGAGGACGGCACGAGCTGGCCCGGACCGTAGTCCGCGACAAGCCCCGCCGGTTCGACACCGAGCTCCTCCAGCGCCTTCGTCTCCAGCTGCTCTATCCGCAGCCGCTTCTCGGCACCGAGTACCTCGCCGCGGTGAACCGAATCCGTGAGTTTGTCGAGCTCCGCCTTGAGATCGCGGCCTTCGTTGCGCGCGGCGACAAGATCCTGCTCACGACGGGCCTTGGCCGTGTCGGCGGCGGTGCGTTCCTCCTCGGCCCGGCGCAGTGACACCTCGACGTGCGCCAGGAGTTGCCGCGCTCCGGAGGCGACGGCCTCGGCGACCGCCGCCTCGTGCCGCAGCCGGGCCCGCCGCTGCTCCGCACGCGCGCGTGCCTCACGTTCCGCGCGCGCGGCCCGGTCGAGCCCGTCGGCCCGTCCCGCGAGCCCCTTCACCCGCTCCTCGTGCGTGCGCACCTGGAGCCGGGCCTCCATCTCGGTCTGCCGCGCGTTGGCGCCGTCCGCGGCGAGCCGATCCCGTACAGCCGTGTCGGGCTCCTCCTCGACAGGCATCTCCTCGGCCACGGCGAGCCGCTCCGCCAGCTCCTCGGCCTCTTCCACGGCCCGGTCGAGCGCCTCCTGCGCCCGCGCCGCGGCGGCGGTACTCCGCTCGGCCTCCCCGGCCGCGCCGCGCGCCTGCCCGGCCAGCCGCCCCAACTGCTGCGCCACGGACGACTTCTCGCGCTCGGCGGCCCGCCGCCGCTCCCCCAGCTCCTCGACGAGCGCGGCCCGCTCCCCCCGCTCCTCGGCGGCCCGGTGCTGCGCCGCGCCGAGTTCCTCGCACCGCACGGCGAGCTCCTCGAGCTCGGCAGCCGCCTCGTCGACGGACGCCTGCACTTCGAGGAGGCTGGGCGCCCCGGCGGACCCACCGTGCGCGAAGTGCGCTCCGAGCAGGTCACCCTCCGCGGTGACCGCGGTCAACTCCGGCCGCGCGTAGACCAGATCCTCGGCGTCCTCGAGGGTGCCGACCACGACGATCCCGCGCAGCAGCCGTCGTACGGCGGGCATGAGCTCGGCGGGACCACGGACGAGGTCGGCGGCGTACGGCGGCCCGGTGAGGGCCGTCCGCGGCGCTGCGTCACCGGAGGCGGCGTTCGGAGGCAGAGCCCCGGAGGCGGCCCTTGGGGTTACGTCGTCCGGAGAGGCCGCGGAGGGGCTGGCGCCCCCGGATGTGTCACGCCCGTCGGGGTGACCGCCGATGGGCACCGCACCGGAAGCGATGTCACCCGCCGCCCGGTGCTGCCCGGTGCCGTCGATGCCCTTGGCCTCGCGTGCCCCCGCGTCCTCCGGAGCCCCGGCCAGCAGCAGAGCCGCGCGGCCGGCGTCCTGCTTGCGCAGCAGGCGGATGGCTTCGGCGGCCGAGGCGGGGGTGGTGACCGCGATGGCGTCCGCCGCGGCGCCGAAGGCGGCGGCGAGCGCGACCTCGTGGCCGGGGGTGACGGACAGCAGCTCGGCCGCGGGGCCGAGGAGCCCCGTGAGGCGGTCCCTGGCCCCCAGGAGCGCCCCCGTGCCGTCCTTGCGGCGCAGACCGAGGGCGAGGGCCTCGTGGCGGGCCTGGGTGGCGGCGCGCCTGCGTTCGGCCGCCGTGGCCGCCTCGCGGGCGGCGCTCAGCGCGGCCTCCGCCTCGGACAGCGCCCGCTTGGCCGCCTCGTGCCGCTCCGTCAGTTCCGCGTCGCCCGCGTCCAGGCCGTCGACCTCGGCCTTCAGCTGCTCGTACTCCTCCTGCGCGGCGAACGCCCGCTCCTGGGCCTCGTCCCGGGCGACGGCGAGCCGGTCGATCTCGGCCTGGGCGGAGGCGGCCCGCGAACGGGCGGCGTTGACCTGGCCGTTGAGGCGGGCCAGGCCCTCACGGCGGTCGGCGATGGCGCGGGCCACGTCCTTGAGGCGGCGCTCCTCGACGGCGAGCTCGCGCTCCAGTTCGGCCCGGTGCGCGACCGTGTCCTCCAAGGCGTGCTCGGCCGCCTCCAGGGCCGCTTCGAGCTCGGCCTCCTGTTCACGGATCCGCGCCGCCTCGCGCTCCATGTCCTCGGGGTCACGCCCGCGCCGCTCCTCGGCGGGCGCCGAAGTGGCGCTCTTCACCCGCGCGTCGGCCAGCGAGATCGTGCCGCGCACCCGCTCGGCGAGCTGCGAGAGCTCGTACCAGGTCTGTTGGGCGCGCTGGAGCCGGGGCGTGAGTTGCCGGACCTCGTCCTCCAGGAGCGCCTCCCGCTGGAGCGCCTTCTTCAGTTCGGCCTCGGCGGTTTCCTTGCGTTGCTTGAGCGCGGCCTCGTCGGCGATCTCGGACTGGAGCGCCTGCCGCAGTCGTACGAGATCGTCGGCGAGGAGGCGCAGGCGGGCGTCGCGCAGGTCGGCCTGGATGACGGCGGCGCGACGGGCGACGGCGGCCTGCCGGCCCAGCGGCTTGAGCTGGCGGCGCAGTTCGTCGGTGAGGTCCTGGACGCGGGCCAGGTTCGCCTGCATCGCGTCCAGTTTCCGCAGCGCCTTCTCCTTGCGCTTGCGGTGCTTGAGGACGCCCGCCGCCTCCTCGATGAACGCGCGGCGGCCCATCGGGTCGGCGTGCAGGACGGAGTCGAGCTGGCCCTGCCCGACGATGACGTGCATCTCGCGGCCGATGCCGGAGTCGGACAGCAGTTCCTGGATGTCGAGGAGACGGCAGGTGTCACCGTTGATCTGGTACTCGCTGCCGCCGTTGCGGAACATGATCCGCGTGATGGTGACCTCGGCGTACTCGATGGGCAGCGCCCCGTCGGAGTTGTCGATGGTCAGGGACACCTCGGCCCGGCCGAGCGGCGGCCGCCCGGTGGTGCCGGCGAAGATGACGTCCTCCATCTTGCCGCCGCGCAGCGACTTGGCCCCCTGCTCACCCATGACCCAGCTCAGGGCGTCCACGACATTGGACTTGCCCGAACCATTGGGGCCCACGACACAGGTGATGCCCGGCTCGAACCGCAGCGTGGTCGCCGAGGCGAACGACTTGAACCCGCGCAGGGTCAGGGCCTTGAGGTGCACGCCGCCGGACTCTACCTTTCGGGCCGGTCTCACTCCATGAACCCGCGGTTTCACCCATGAACGTGCAGGGCACACCAGACGTTAAAGAGAGCGGGAGGGCACGCGGGGGAAAGAAGAAGGGACGCCGAAGAGGCGTCCCTTGCAATTCTGACAGCTGACAACTTAGCGGTTGACACGGGCAGCCCAACCACTGCTGTCGTAGTGCGGTGCAGTGATCAGGTGAGCGCAGGCTCCGCCTGGGGTACGTCGATGCTCTCGAGAAGCGAGTCGTGAGAAGCGGCAGCCGCGAGCGCGTCGTTCTCGGCCTGAATCCGTACGAGCTCGGATTCGAGGTCCTGTACACGCTGCTGGAGCCGTCGCATCTCGGCGATGAGTCGCGGGTCGGAACCGCCGACGTAACCGAGAAGCGCCTTTGCCATGATGGATGGTCCTCCACACTGAGTGACCGACCGAAGCGGTGTGGGTCGTGAGGGAATCGCACCCGCGATGCTTGACACTTACTAAATTTTTGCTGCGGTTCCACATGCCAAACAGCTAAGGTGCGCGGGGCTTTCAGCGTCTCACCAAAAAGTTTGACGGTCAACACGATCACGCCCCGTATTGGCGGGCAACCCGCTGTCGCGCGGCCCTTCGGACGGCTGCGCTGCGACTCCTGCGAGACCCGGGGGGCGTGGAGATCATCCTTCTCTGCGGAGCCTGCCACGCCGAGCCGTTCTTGGCAACCACCAGGTCATTTCTGCTTCTGGCAGGTGCCGGTGGCATGCCATACCGCTTCCGCCAGGGCCGTTGCACACGTCGCCGTCACCGGATCGCGAAGTCGTCGTAGATCCCCCGGGGCGTGTCCCAGATCTCAGTGACTCCGTCCACACGCCCGGGTGTGTCGTCCCCCTGGAGCCAGTCGAGCAGGCCCTGGCATCCGGCCCGGGTTCCTTCCGCGACCACCTGGACCCGTCCGTCGTCCAAATTGAGAGCAAAGCCACTCAGGCCGCCGATCTCCAGCGCCTTGGCCCGCGTGAACCAGCGGAAACCCACACCTTGGACACGTCCGCGTACCCAAACGACCAGCCGCACAACCTCGTTCATGGGTGCACGCTAACCGGACAAAGTCTCTCGCAGCACTTCCTCCCCTCCCGCCATGCGGTACCGTCCCGACCCAATGAGTCTCATATGAAACTCACTCTTTTGAGTGAGGGACGCTGACCAGGAACGAGGAAGGCCAGGAGATGGGACGCCACGGACGCTCCGCCGTCGGCCGCGCCGCCACGGGCCGCGCCACGGGGGTTACGGAGAATCACGGACCCGTTACGGAAAGTTACGGTCCGGAGAACCTGTACGGCTACGCCGCCGTCGCCGACCTCCCGCCGACCGCCGCTGCCCGCTCGCACCGCAAGCGGAAGACCGCGACGCCGGTACGCACGGGTCTGCTCGGCGTCTCCGCAGCCGTGGCACTGGGCACCGTGGCCGTCGCTTCCGGCGTGCTGCCCGGCACCGAGAACTATTCGCTCGGTGGTGGCAGCAACAACTCCGACAGCGTGCAGGCCGTGGGGTCCCCGTCCAGCCAGGAGACCCAGCAGGGCGGTACGTCGGGCAGCGCGAGCGCGGACGGCCGCGAGGGCACCTCGACGAGCCGTGACGCCGACCGCTCCGCGTCGCCCTCGGCTTCGGCACCGGCGTCGACCGCTCCCGTGACCTCGCCGGCCGCGCCGACGACGGCGCCCTCCCAGGAGCCCACCACCAAGCCGGGCAAGTCCGCCAACGCGAACAAGCCCGCGACTCCGCCCGGTCAGGCCTCGAAGACCAAGGCGCCCAAGACCACCGCCCCGGTCGACGTCTCCGCCGAAACGGCGGCCGAGACCGAGGTGCTCAAGCTGGTCAACGACGAGCGGGCCAAGGTCGGCTGCAGTCCGGTGGCGGCGAACAGCGCCCTGTCCGACCTCGCCCAGGCCTTCAGCGAGGACATGGCCGCGCGCGACTTCTTCGACCACACCGACCCGAGCGGGCTCAGCCCCTGGGACCGGGCGGCCAAGGCCGGGATAACCAGCCTCGGCGGCGAGAACATAGCGCGCGGACAGGCCGACGCCGCCGCCGTCATGGAGGCCTGGATGAACAGCCCCGGCCACCGCGCCAACATTCTCAACTGCGACTTCAAGACCCTGGGCGTGGGTGTGCACCTCGGCACCGGCGGCCCCTGGTGGACGCAGGACTTCGGCTACTAGCCGACGGCCCGCCTCTCACGACACGACGAAGCCGCGCCCCCTCGCTGAACGAGGGGGCGCGGCTTTGTCGTGCGGGCGTTGGGGGCGTGCGGGCGTGTGGGCGTACTGGCGGCTTCCTCGTGTGTGCGCAGGAACGTGGTGCGGGCGCGTAAAGACTTGCGTAAACGCTTACGCAAGCCTTTACGCGAACGTAGACGCGGGTTCACGCAAGCCCGTGCGCGACCGTTTGCACAGCCCCGCGCAAGCGTTTACGCGAGCGTTTGCGTAAACGATTGCGCAAGCGTTTACGCCGCCGCCCCGGCCACCGCCGCGCGTCCCAGCGCGACCACCCGCGCCGCCTCGGCGACCCGGCGACCGAGGTGCTCCGCCGTGGCGATGTCGGCCTTGTGAACCGTCTCCGGACCCTCGTCGACATTGGTCTGGGCGGCGGCGCCGGCGAAGACGCCGAGGCGGTTGAGGTCGTGCTCGGAGGCCGAGGAGCTGTTCCAGCCCGGGTGCAGACCGAGGTTGACCCAGTTCATGCCGTGCTGGGCGGCCAGGATCTGGAAGAACTGCAGGGTGTGCAGCTTGTCGCCGCTCTTGGAGCCGGAGTTGGTGAATCCGGCGGCGAGCTTGTCGCGCCAGTCCTGTCCGAACCAGCGCTTCGAGGACGCCTCGGCGAAGACGTGGAAGGCGCCGGAAGCGGTGCCCATGTAGGTGGGCGAGCCGAACACGATCGCGTCCGAGGCGTCGAGCAGTTCCCACTGAGCGTCGGTGATCTCGTCGACGTTGATCAGGTGCGCCTGGGCACCGGCCTCGACGGCACCGGAGCGAACGGCCTCGGCGAGGACGGCGGTGTGGCCGTAGCCGGAGTGGTAGGCGATGGAAACGACAGGGGTACTCGGGGTGCTCACGATGGGACTCCTCCAGGTGGTGACAACGAACCAAAGGAAAGCACTAACTTCTAGTTAGTGCAACCCTCTGGTTAGCGCTGCGTCGGAGTATGGTGAGCCCATGGAACCCAGCGTGCAGACCGCCGAGCGCGGTGAGTGTCAGGACCTGCCGTACAACGTGTTCGCACGCAGCTGCCCGTCCCGGGGCACGCTGGAGCACGTCACCGGACGCTGGGGATCGCTCACGCTCGGAGCGCTGCACGAGGGCACGTTCCGCTTCAACGAGCTGCGGCGCAGGGTCGACGGCGTCAGCGAGAAGATGCTCTCCCAGACACTGCACGCGCTGGAGCGCGACGGCCTGGTGCACCGCGAGGCACAGCCCACGAACCCCCCGCGCGTCGACTACACCCTCACCCCGCTCGGTCGCGAGGTCTCCACGCGCCTGCTGAGCCTCATCCACTTCGTCGAGGGCCGCATGGACGATGTCCTGGAGGCCCGCGAGCGCTACGACGAGACCCGCGCCGCTACGGAGTGACGCGCGGCGGGCGCTGGCAGCGCGGGCAGAAGTAGCTGGACCGGTTCATCCAGGCACGCCGTCGCATCGGCGTCCCGCACCGGCGGCAGGGCTCGCCCTCGCGGCCGTACGCGTCGAGCGAGCGGTCGAAGTAGCCGGACTCGCCGTTGACGTTGACATACAGGCTGTCGAAGCTGGTGCCGCCGACGGCGAGGGCTTCGTTCATGACGTCGCGGATGTGTCCGAGAAGTTCGGCGGTGCGCGGCCGGGTGAAGCCGGCCACGGGGCGTTCGTAGTGCAGTTTGGCGCGCCAGAGCGCCTCGTCCGCGTAGATGTTGCCGACCCCGCTGATCAGCGACTGGTCGAGCAGGGCGCGCTTGATCGTCGTACGCCGGGCGCGCAGGGCCATGTGGAAGGCCGCGTCGTCGAAGAGGGGGTCCAGCGGGTCGCGGGCGATGTGCGCGATGACGTCCGGCAGACCGTCCGGGGTGTTCTCGTGGAGGGAGAGCCCGCCGAAGGTGCGCTGGTCGACGAAGCGCAGCTCGGTGCCCTCCGCCCCGGCGGGGGCGGGCGTGCGGGTGTCGTCGAAGCGGATGCGGATGCGCAGGTGCTTCTCGTCCGGGGCGTCCTGCGGCTGCACCAGGAGCTGGCCGCTCATGCCGAGGTGCGCGAGGACGGAGAACGGGGAGTCGTCGAGGGGCAGCCAGAGGTACTTGCCGCGGCGCATGGCCGGTCCTACGCGGTGGCCCGCGAGCGTTTTCGCGAACCCCTCGGGTCCTGCGAGGTGCCGCCGTACGGCACGCGGGTGGCGTACCTCGACCGAGGTCACGGTCCGCCCGCTGACCCACCGCGCCAGGCCGCGCCGCACGACTTCGACCTCGGGCAACTCGGGCACGGGACTCCTCCGGAGGGGCGGGCACGGGAACGACGCCCGAAGATTACCTCGCGCTCACGTCACCCGGACGGGGGCCCAGGACGCACGGGCACAACACACATCAGGCCTCTGTCGCGGCGCGGACGCTGCGACAGAGGCCTGATGCTTACGAAGGTGCTGTCGAAGGTGCTACGAAGGAATCAGGCCGTGGCCGAGTCGCTCGTCGGAGCCGAGGGGGCTTCGGTGGTCCCCTCGGCGGCCTGGGCAGCCTGCTCGGCGGCCTGAGCCGCTTCCTCGGCGGCCTGGGCCGACTTCGCGCGTTCGTCCGCGGCGGCGCGGATGGCACGCCACGCGGACTCCGCGGCCTGTTGCTCCGCTTCCTTCTTGCTGCGGCCGGTGCCGGTGCCGTACGAGACGCCTCCGACGCGGGCGGCAGCAGTAAAGGTCTTCTCGTGGTCCGGGCCGGTCTCCGAGACCAGGTACTCGGGAACGCCGAGCCCCTCGGTCGCGGTGAGTTCCTGGAGACTGGTCTTCCAGTCCAGGCCCGCTCCCAGATTCGAGGACTTCTCGATCAGTGGGTCGAAGAGCCGGTGGACGAGCTCGCCCGCCGCGTCCAGACCCTGGTCGAGATAGACCGCGCCGATCACCGCTTCAAGGGTGTCGGCGAGGATGGATGCCTTGTCCCGGCCTCCCGTGCCTTCTTCGCCCCGGCCGAGCCGGATGAAGAGGCCGAGTTCGAGGCCGCGGCCCACTTCCGCCAGCGCACGCGAGTTGACCACCGCGGCCCGCAACTTGGCCAGCTGGCCTTCGGGCAGGTCGGGGTGGGTGCGGTACAGCGTGTCCGTGACCACGAGGCCGAGCACGGAGTCCCCGAGGAACTCCAGGCGCTCGTTGGTCGGCAGACCGCCGTTCTCGTACGCGTAGGAACGGTGGGTCAGCGCACGCACCAGAAGGGCGGACTCGAGCTTGTACCCGAGCCGCCCTTCCAGAAGCGTGTGGGACGAGGCTGTGTTGTCCGCCTTTTTCTTGGCGTTTGGGTCCGCCTTGGCGTCAGACATCAGACCTCTCACCAGCCGCTCAGACCTCGAGGACCTGGCGCTTGTTGTAGGTGCCACAAGCAGGGCACGCGATGTGCTGCAGCTTGGGCTCGTGGCAGCGCTCGCACGCAACCAGGGTGGGGACCGCAGCCTTCCACTGCGACCGGCGGTGGCGCGTGTTGCTGCGCGACATCTTCCGCTTCGGAACAGCCACGGCTACTTCTCCTGCTTCTCGTCGGCGTGCGCTGAAGGAAGCGCGCCGCCGCTCATCTCGTCCTTCTCGCCATCTTCGAGTGAACCGGCGAGTCCCTGCAGTGCCGCCCAACGGATGTCGACGGCGTCGTGGTGGTGGTCCGGGTCGTCCGCGAGCCGGGCTCCGCATTCGGAGCACAGGCCGGGGCAGTCGTCCTGGCACACCGGCTGCATCGGCAGTGCGAGCACCACCGCATCACGCAGCACGGGTTCGAGGTCGAACAGGCCGTCCTCGATGAAGAGCCTGTCCTCGTCTTCCTCGGCGTCGTCGGCCGGCTCCGCTTTCACACGGCCCCGGTCGTCGGCGTCAGGGTACGAGAACATCTCCTGGAATTCCGCTTCGAGCTGCTGCTCGAGCGGCTCCAGACACCTTACGCACTCCCCCTTGGCCCGTGCACGGACGGTGCCTGTGACAAGCACCCCTTCCATGACCGACTCAAGGCGGAGTTCGAGCTCCACCGGGGCGCCTTCCGGCACTCCGATGACTCCTTGGATCCCGAGATCCTTGGGGGCGTCGATCGTGCGGGTCAAGCGCTGCAGAGCACCAGGACGCCGCCCCAGCTCGTGTGTGTCGAACACAAGAGGGTTGCGGTGGTCGAGGTGGGTGTTCAGAGCCATTCCTGCTTTCGATCTTCGAAGCTCAAGGGGGTGCCACCCCTGGAGTTCCGTGGGCAGCGTTGACCGCGGACGTACACGCGACCGAAGAGCCAGGATACTGGACCTTTCGCTCTCGGCCCAATCCGGTGCCCAGCCGGTGCCCGAACAGTGTCCGTCCGGCGTTCGTACGGGGTCAGCGACCCTGTTCGTACGCCCGCAGCTGCTCGGCGCTGATCATGGTGGTGTCGAAGAGGCTGGTCTCGTCCAGGGCGTTCGCCATCGGGTCCAGGGCCCCCGGCTGCTGCTGCGGATAGGCCTGCTGCCCGCTCTGATCGTACGCCGTCTGCTGGTCGTAGCCCTGCTGCTGCGGGTAGGCGGCGTACGGGTCGGCCTGCTGGTAGCCGTACGCGTCCTGCTGGGCGTACTGCTGCTGATAGCCGTAGGGGTCGGGCTGCTGCTGGTACGCGTAGGCGTCCTGCTGCTGTCCGTAGTTCGGCTGGGCCGGCACCTCGGGGGTCTGCGCGGGCCGCTCGGGGGCCTCCGAGAGCTCGGCGAGGCCGGCCAGGTAGTCGGAGTCGCTGGTGTGGTGGCCAGGCGTCCCGTCCTCCGCGAAGGTGCCCAGCTCGCCCAGGTCGTCGCTGGCGATACGGCCGTGCAGCTTCTGGCGCCCCTTGCCCACGGCCTCCAGGGTCTTGGCGAGGACCGCCTCGAAGGCGCCGAGCTTGACGTCCACGTACGCGTCGGCGTCCCGGCGCAGGGTCTCCGGGTCGTGGCTGCGCTCGGGGGCGTCCTCGTCCTCGTAGCCCTGCTCGTCGGTGCCGGGGCCGGTGCCGAGGAGCTTCTCTCGGCCACGGCCGACGGAACCGAGGGTCTTGGTGAGGACGACCTCGAAGTTGGCGAGCTTGGAGTCGACGTAGTCGTCGGCCTCCGCGCGGATCTCCTCGGCCTCCTGGCGGGCCTCGGCGAGGATGCGGTCCGCCTCGTTCTGGGAGCGGCGGGCGACCTCGGTGTCGGAGATCAGGGAGCCGCGCTGAGCGTGCGCCGACTCGATGATCCGCTCGGCCTCCTGGCGGGCCTGCTCGACCATCTGCTCGCGGCCGCCGATCAGCTCCTCGGCCTGCGCGAGGGAGCCGGGCAGCGCCTGGCGCACCTCTTCGAGCATCGAGAGCAGCTCGGCGCGGTTGACCACGCACGAGGCCGACATGGGCATCGAACGGGCGCTGCCGACCGCCGCGACGATCTCATCGAGCTTCTTCTGCACGTCCACCGTGTGCTCGCCACTCTCTACAGCTGTGATGGAGACGGACGGGTCGACTGTACGACCACTCCCACCCCGCCCGACACCTGGTGACGCACTGTCAGGCACTCAGCTCTTTCCGAGCCGTCCCTTGAGTGCCTCCAGGACGACCTCCGGCACCAGGTGGGAGATGTCGCCGCCCCACTGGGCGACCTCCTTCACGAGCGAGGAGGACAGGAAGCTGTAGGTGGGGCTGGTCGGGATGAACAGCGTCTCGACGCCCGAGAGGCCGTTGTTCATCTGGGCCATCTGCAGTTCGTAGTCGAAGTCGCTGACCGCCCGCAGACCCTTCACGATGGCGGGGATGTCGCGCTGCTTGCAGAAGTCGACGAGGAGGCCGTGGTAGGCCTCGACCTGGATGTTGCCGTACTCGGCGGTGACCTCGCGGATCAGCTCGATCCGCTCGTCGACGGTGAACAGGCCCTGCTTCGACTGATTGATCATCACCACGACGTGCACGACGTCGTAGAGCCTGGAAGCGCGGGCGATGATGTCGAGGTGTCCATTGGTGATGGGGTCGAATGACCCCGGACAGACGGCGCGGCGCAACTGTGGTCCCTCGCTCTCCGGTCCGGTCATCGTGCGTCTTCGCACGTAGAGGCGGCGCGACCGTACCAAAACGTCCCCTCGCCGTAACGACGGGCCCGGATCGCGTCGAAACCGTCCGGCCAGCTGAATTCGCCGCCCCTGGTGCTGCGCTCCACGGTGACGAGCGCTTCGGCCGCGAGCCAGCCCTGCGTCCGGAGTGTGAGCAGAATCTCGCGAAGATCGTCGTCGGACACGGCGTACGGCGGGTCGAGGAAGACCAGGTCGTACGGATCCGTCGGCGCCGATCCCTGGACGATCTGCTCCGCTTTGCCCGATCTGACCTCGGCGCCGGGCAGGCCCAGCGTTTTCACGTTCTCGCGGATGATCCGGGCCGCGCGGGCGTCGGCCTCGACGAGGAGGGCGTGCCCGGCGCCGCGGCTGAGCGCCTCCAGGCCGACGGCGCCCGAGCCCGCGTACAGGTCGAGGACGCGCTCGCCCTCCAGCGGGCCGCCGAGCAGGGACTGCCAGGTGGAGAAGAGGCCCTCGCGCGCCCGGTCGGAGGTGGGGCGGGTGCCGGTGCCCGGCGGGACGGCCAGACGGCGTCCGCCGGCCCGGCCGGCGATCACGCGGGTCATGAGGGTCCTTTGCGCTGGAAGTGTGTCGGGGCCAGTCTCTCAGCCCTTGTCCAGGTACTGCTCGCGCTCCTCGTCGAGGAGGGCCTCCAGGGCCGTGCGCAGTCCGGGGAGGGCGGTGAGCTCGGGGTCGGCGGCGACGACCGCGGCGGCCTCCTCGCGGGCCTCGGCGATGATCTCCTCGTCCTCGATGACGGCGAGCATGCGCAGTGAGGAGCGGACGCCGGACTGGGCCTGGCCGAGCACGTCGCCCTCACGGCGCTGTTCGAGGTCGATGCGGGAGAGCTCGAAGCCGTCGAGCGTGGACGCCACCGCGGTCAGCCGCTGGCGGGCCGGGCTCGCCTCCGGCATCTCGCTGACCAGGAGGCAGAGTCCGGCGGCGGAACCACGACCGACGCGGCCGCGCAGCTGGTGGAGCTGAGACACGCCGAACCGGTCGGCATCCATGATCACCATGGCCGTGGCGTTCGGCACGTTCACCCCGACCTCGATCACCGTCGTGGCGACCAGGACGTCCGTCTCGCCCGCGGCGAAGCGGCGCATCACGGCGTCCTTGTCGTCGGGCTGCATACGGCCGTGCAGGACCTCGACCTTGAGTCCTTGGAGGGGCCCCCTGGCGAGCTGGTCGGCGATGTCGAGGACGGCGAGGGGCGGACGCTTCTCGGCCTCGTCCTCGGGGGACTTCTTCTTGGCCTTCTTCGGGTCGGCAGGCTCGTCGATGTCGTCGCCGATGCGCGGGCAGACCACGTACGCCTGATGGCCCTTCTCCACTTCTTCGCGCACGCGCTCCCACGCGCGCGTGAGGAAGTGCGGCTTGTCGGCGGCGGGGACGACATGGCTGGCGATCGGCGAACGCCCGGCGGGAAGCTGGTCGAGGACCGAGGTCTCCAGGTCGCCGAAGACGGTCATCGCGACCGTGCGCGGAATGGGCGTGGCGGTCATCACCAGGAGGTGCGGCGGCTGCTTGCCCTTGCCGCGCAGGGCGTCGCGCTGCTCGACGCCGAAGCGGTGCTGCTCGTCCACCACGACCAGGCCCAGGTCGTGGAACTGCACCTTGTCCTCGATCAGCGCGTGGGTGCCGATCACGATCCCGGCCTCACCGGTGACGAGGTCGAGCAGCGCCTGTCGCCGCCCCGCCGCCCCCATGGAACCGGTGAGCAGCACGACCTTGGTGGAGTGCTCGGACCCGCCGAGCATGCCGCCCTCGGCCAGCTCGCCCATCATCTCGGTGATCGACCGGTGGTGCTGCTGGGCGAGCACCTCGGTCGGCGCGAGCAGCGCGGCCTGCCCGCCCGCGTCGACGACGGCGAGCATGGCGCGCAGGGCGACCATCGTCTTCCCGGAACCGACCTCTCCCTGGAGCAGCCGGTGCATCGGGTGCTCGGTGGCGAGGTCGTCGAAGATCTCCTTGGAGACCTTCTGCTGGCCCTCGGTGAGGGTGAAGGGCAGCTTCGCGTCGAAGGAGGTCAGCAGGCCGTCCGGCTTGGGGAGACGGGCCACGGCGGGGAGTTGGGCGTCGGCGTGGCGGCGGCGGGCCAGGGCGACCTGGAGGACGAAGGCCTCGTCCCACTTGAGACGGGCGCGGGCGTCGTGGATGTCCGCCTTGGTGTGCGGGCGGTGGATCTTCAGAAGGGCCTCGGGGAGGGAGACCAGGCCGCGGCCGTCCCGGAGGGAGTCCGGCAGCGGGTCGACGGCCTCCTGGGCGCTGAGCAGCACCGTCTGCACCGACTTGGCGATCTTCCAGGACTCCAGCTTGGCGGTGGCCGGGTAGATCGGGATGAGCGCGCCCGCCCAGGAGTCGACGGTCTCGGCGGCGTCGTCGCTGTCGGCGCGCAGCGGCTCGTACGCCGGATGGGCCAGCTGGAGGCGGTGGTTGAAGACGGAGACCTTGCCCGAGAACATCGCGCGGGTGCCGGGCAGCAGGTCCTTGTGGGGTTTGTGCACCCCGTTGCCGAAGAAGACCAGCTGGAGGCGGCCGCTGCCGTCGGTGATGGTCACTTCGAGGCGCTGGCCCTTGCCGCGGGGCGCCTTGGCGGAGGCGAAGGTGAGCAGGCGCGCGTCGGCGACCTGGGCGACCACCGTGACGTGCTCGTCCATGGGCAGGTCGGCGAGGTGGGTGAGCTGCCCGCGCTCCTCGTATCTGCGCGGGTAGTGGTGCAGCAGGTCGCCGACGGTGTGCAGGCCGAGGTGCTCGGCCATCACCTTCGCGGTGGGGGGACCGAGCACCTTCTTCAGTGGTTCATCGAGCGCGGGCACGAGATCCATTGCACACCACACCACTGACATTGCCGTATACGTCCCGGAAATCCGCTGGTCAGACGGCTCGTTCCGGGCCTAGGATGACGCGCTCCGGCCCTCTTCGCGGTCACCGTCCCCCGGGACCGCCCGACCCCGCGCCGTCGCACGTCCCCCCACCCTCGGCGCAGCGACGATGGACTCCCAGACCTCACAGCCATCACAGGCATCCCAGTCACCTCACACCTTCCAGGTCGACCTGCGTGGTCTGGTGGACCTGCTCTCCCATCACCTCTACTCCAGTCCCAAGGTCTACCTGCGCGAACTGCTGCAGAACGCCGTGGACGCGATCACCGCCCGGCGGGCTGAGCAGCCGGACGCCCCGGCCGCCGTGCGCCTGTACGCCGAGGCCGGCACCCTGCGTGTGGAGGACTCCGGCATCGGGCTCACGGAGTCCGACGTGCACAGCCTCCTCGCCACGATCGGCCGCAGTTCCAAACGGGAGGACGGCCTGCAGGCGGCGCGCTCCGACTTCCTGGGGCAGTTCGGCATCGGGTTGCTGGCGTGTTTCGTGGTCGCCGAACGCATCCGCGTCGTCAGCCGCAGCGCGCGTACCCCCGACGCGGCGCCCGTGGAGTGGACGGCGACCGACGACGGCTCGTACACCGTGCGCACGCTGCCGCACGAGGCCCGTCCCGAACCGGGTACCACCGTGCACCTGGTGGCGCGCGCCGGAGCCGGCGAATGGCTCACCGAGGAGCGGGTCCGCTCCCTGGCCCGGGACTTCGGCTCGCTGCTGCCGTACGACGTACGCGTCGGCGACGAGGCGATCGCGGAGCTTCCTGCGCCCTGGGACCGCACCCATCCGAGCCCCGCCACCCGCAGGGTGGCCCTGGCCCGTCACTGCCACGACCTGTTCGGCTTCACACCGCTGGACACGATCGACCTGAACGTGCCGCTCGCCGGAGTCCGCGGCGTGGCGTACGTCCTGCCGTCCGCGGTCAGCCCTGCCCAGCGCGCGAGCCACCGGGTGCACCTGAAGGGCATGCTGCTCACCGAGCGGGCCGAACAGCTGTTGCCCGACTGGGCGTTCTTCGTGCGCTGCGTCCTGGACACGGACAGCCTGCGCCCCACCGCCTCGCGCGAGTCGCTGTACGAGGACGAGACCCTGGCGGCCGTACGCGAGGCCCTGGGCGAGCGCATCCGGTCGTGGCTGACGGGGCTCGCGGCGGGCGACCCGGAGCGTCTGGCGGCCTTCCTGTCGGTGCACCACCTGGGCGTGAAGTCCCTGGCGCGGCACGACAACGAGATGCTGCGCACGATGCTGCCGTGGCTGCCCTTCGAGACGACCGACGGACGGTTGTCCCTGGAGGAGTTCGCGCTGCGTCACCCGGTGGTGCACTTCACGCGGACCGTGGAGGAGTACCGGCAGGTCGCGCCCATCGCCTCCGCGCAGGGCATCGGGGTGATCAACGGCGGCTACACGTACGACAGCGAGCTGGTGGAGGCGCTGCCGTCGGTGCGTCCGGGGACGGTCGTCTCGGAGCTGGACGCCGACACCGTGACGGCGCACCTGGACGCCGTCGACCCGGCCGAGGAACTGGCCCTCTCGGGCTTCCTGATGGCCGCCCGGGCCAAGCTCGACCCCCTGGGCTGCGACGTGGTGCTGCGCGCCTTCCACCCGCTCTCCGTACCCGCCCTGCACCTGGACGACCGGGCGGCCCGCCACGAGCAGGCCCGCGCGGAGGCCGAGGAGCAGGCCGACGACCTGTGGGCGGGCATTCTCGGCTCGCTGCGCGGCAGCGCGCCCCGTGCCCGCCTGGTCCTCAACCACCTCAACCCACTGATCCGAAGGATCAGTTCACTGCGCGACCCGGAGCTGATAGGCACCGCCACGGAGTCCCTCTACGGACAGGCCCTCCTCATGGCGCAGCGCCCCCTGCGGCCCGCCGACTCCGCGCTCCTCAACCGCGCGTTCATCGGCCTCCTGGAGTGGGCCACCCACACCGAGCCCGGGAAGGACGACCTCCGATGAGCCAGGCCATGGGCATGGACTTCGACACCCTGCGCCAGGCGATGGCGGACAACCAGGAGCAGCCGGAGGGTCCGGCACGCAACGCGCGCGCGGAGCAACTGCTCGTCGAGGCCGAGAAGCTGAACATCCCGCTCGCCGTGATCGAGGCGCTCGGACACCAGCTGAAGGTCTACAACTACAGCTCCGAGAAGGACAAGATGTTCGTCCCCTTCGCGCGTCTGCTGCGCATGTGGGACGAGCGCCCCGAGGACTTCGACGAGTACGAGACCCACTCCCTGCACTGGGTCTTCAAGTGGATGTCGGCCGGCATGCTCGACCAGCCGCACATCCCGCTCGCCTCCATAGAGAAGTGGCTCGGCGAGATGGAGCACCGATACCGGCTGGCCGGACACTCCGAACGGGCCGTGCGCGGAGCCGAGTTCAGCGTCGCCGCGCACCTGGGCGACCTGGGGCGCGCCGAGCGGGCGTACACCGCCTGGCTGGCCGCCGACCGGGACACCATGGCCGACTGCCACGCGTGCGAACTCCACAGCCAGGGGTGGTGGCGGGCGGAGCGCGACGCCGACGAGGAGGCGCTGGAACTGTGGCGCCCGGTCCTGGAGGGCGAGTACGCCTGCGCCCACGAGCCGCACACCGTCCTGGCGTCCTCCCTGGTCCCCCTGCTGCGTCTGGGCCGCCCGGACGAGGCACGTGCCCATCACCTGCGGGGCTTCCGGCTGGTGCGCCCCATGGAGAGCATGCGCGGCGCGTACGCGGACCACGTGGAGTTCTGCGCGCTCTCCGGCAACGAGGCGCGCGCCCTGGAGCTGCTCGCGGAGCGGCCCGCCTACTTCACCGACTCCGGGGACCCGCGCAGCAAGCTCGACTTCATGGCCGTGACGGCCCTCCTCATGGACCGCCTGACCGGGCTCGGTCTCGGCGATCAGCCGGTGCCGGGACCGGCCGGCCGGGAGTGGACCGCGAGCGGGCTCGCTGTCCACGCGCGCGGGGAGGCCCTTTCCCTGGCGGCGCTCTTCGACGCGCGCAACGGCACGTCGTACGTGAGTGAGCGGGCTCGTGGGCGGATGGATCAGCGGCCGTTGGTCGAGCGCTTGCCGCTGGGGGTGCGGTCCCGGTCCGCGCGACACCTGTCGCCTTCGGGTTCCGCGGCGGGTTCGGGTTCCGCGGCGGCTTCGGCTCGATCGTCGGCCGCCTTCGTGGAGTCGGATGCCGGCTCGGACCCGTCCTCGCCCTCGGCGCTGCTCGCCGAGGCCCGGCGGCTGTCCGCGACCCGGAGCCCGGACGCCGTCGAGGCCTGGGCGGCGGTCTCACGGGCCGCCGAGGGCCAGGAACTGGACGTCCGCGACCGCGCGGAGATCGCCGACCACGCGGCTATGGAACGCGGTCCCGAGGGTATCGAGCTCTTCCATGAGGCGGCCGAGCTCTACGCCGAGGCGGGCGACCCCGGCGAGGCGCTCGCGGCCCGCGCCCGTGCCGCGTACGTCCTCGCCCTCACCGGCGGGCCCGAGGAGGCGCTCGCGACCGTCTCGGAGCTGTACGAGGGGGTGCTCGCCCTCCTCGCGGACGGCGGGACGGGGGTGTCCCAGGCGGCGTCCGTGCTGGTGGGACGGGCGCGGATATTGATGCTGTTGGTGCAGGAGGACGCGGACGAGGGCGAGTCGGGGGCGACGGCTTCCGAGGGGACGGCTTCCGGGACGGCCGGTTCCGGGACCGCCGATTCCGGGACCGCCGTGGACGAGGTCGTGGGCGCCGCCGAGGCGGCCGTGCGGGAGCTGCTGGCGCTGGCCGAGCCGCACCTCTCGGACGTGCGGATGGCCTCGCGGGCCGCGGAGGCGCGGGCGATGCTCGGGGAGCTCGCGGCGCACGCCGGGGACGCCGAGGCCGCCGCGGAGCTGCTCGGACAGGCCGCGGCGGCGTTCGTGGCGGCGGGGTTGCCGTGGTTCGCCGTCGAGTACGAGTCCCGACTCGCCGGGATCGCCCGGCACCTGGGCGACGCGGAGGAGGCCGAGCGGGCCGCGCGCGCGGCGCTGGAGCACGGAGGGCCTCGTCTGGAGCCGATGGGCCACGCGCAGCTGCACCTGCAGCTCGCCGAGGTCCTGGGCGCCACCGGGCAGTTCGGGCCCGCCTCGGAACACGCCCTGGAGGCCGCGCACTGGGCCGACGAGGCGGGCGAGGGGCCCACACTCGGTGCCTGGGCCCGGCACCAGCTCGGCGGGTTCCTGCTCCGTCAGGGGCGGTGGGCCGAGGCCGCGGAGATCCTGGAGTCGGCGCTGCCCGACCTGACCACCGACATGCACGGCGACGGTGCGATCGTGCAGACGCGGTGGTGGCTCGGCGACTGTCTCACCGAGCTCGGCGAGCACCGTGCGGCGGCCGAGCACTGGTTGCGGGCCGCGGACGTCGCCCGGCACTGGCCCGAGCAGCGTGACCACGCGATGCTCGCCCATCTCGCCGCCGAGGCGCTCGGCCACGCCGAACTGCCCGCGCAGGCCGAGCAGGCGTACGCACGCGCCGGTGACCTGTGGCGTGACCTCGGCAACGTCCACGGTCTGATCCGGTCGCTGCGGGCCCGGGCGTGGGTCGCGTTGCGTACGGAGTCGGGGCTGGACGGGGCGCGGGCGTCGATGGCGGCGGCGGTGCGGGAGTGCGAGGAGGGGCTTCTGGCGGTGTCGTCATCCGTTGGGGCCGAGGCTGTGGAGGGCTCGGATGCCGGGGAGGGCTCCGATGCCGCGGAGGCCCGTCATCGCCTTGTCGCCGAACTCGGTCACACCCATCGGCAGTTCGGTGACCTGGTCGCCCGTTCCGTTCCGGACGACGCGGAGGAGGCTCTGGCCCACTACACGCGGGCCATCTCCGTCTTCGCGTCCCTCGGAGACGACGCCCTCGACGCGCGCACCGGGGCCGAGCTCGCGGCGGGGTGGCTGGAGGCCGATCTGCTCCGGCCCGCGGCGGCGGCCGCACGCGCGCGTGCGGTGCTTTCCGCGTACGCGGGTGTGGACGGGGAGGCCGCGCAGGCGCGTCGGGCCGAGGCGGAGAACATGCTGGGCGTGACGGAGAAGGCGTGATGGAGAAACGGCGGGACCAGTGACGGGGCAGGCCGGGGCGTGGGGTTCTCGCCCCCGCCGCCCCTACCCGTTCCCGTCCCCCGGGGCTCCGCCCCGGACCCCCGCATCGGCCTGAACGGCCTCGTCCTCAAACGCCGGACAGGCTGAAAGATGCGCGCAGCGCCCCTTCAGGGGCGCGGGGAACCGCGCGACCAGCTCCCACCCACCGTCGGCCGAAGAACACACCCGGCGCCCTGAGTCGGAGTCCCGGGGGCTACTCCACCCCGATCAGCAGCAACGCGCCCTGTCGACCGCCCCGGTACGCCACCGTGTCCACAGCCAAGTACGACTCCCGGACCCGTGCTTCGAGGTGCGCGGCGATGGAGCCGGGAGCCTCGTCGCCCAGGACGAGGGTGACCATCTCCCCGCCGGCGGCGAGCATGCGGTCGAGGACGGTTTCGGCGGTGGCGGTGATGTCGGAGCCGATCACCGCGACATCGCCGTCGATGAGCCCGAGGACGTCGCCCGCCTGGCAGATGCCGGCCATGGTCCAGGACTGACGCTCGGCGACGGCCACCTCGGCGTAACGCGTGGCGCCCGCCGCCGAGGTCATGGCGACGACGTCCTCGTCGAAGCGACGTTCGGGCTCGTGGACAGCGAGCGCGGCGATGCCCTGGACCGCGGAGCGGGTCGGGATCAGCGCGACCCGGACGCCCTCCGTACGGGCCTGCTCGGCGGCGGCCGCCGCGGTGTGACGCAGGTCGGCGTCATTGGGCAGCAGCACCACCTCGCGCGCGTGGGCCCGGCGTACGGCCTCGACGAGTTCCCCGCTCGCGGGCGGTTCCCCGGGCCGCGCGAGCACGGTGGTCGCCCCGGCCTCGGCGTACAGCCCGGCCAGCCCTTCGCCGGGCACGACCGCCACCACGGCCCGCTGCGCCCGCTCCCGGGGCGGCCGCCCGGCCGCGCCCGCCGTGTGGGCGTCGCCGAGCCCGAAGTGCGTAATGCGGATCCGGTACGGCCGCCCGGCCTCGACCCCCGCCTCCACGGCGGCACCGGCGTCGTCCGCGTGCACATGGACGTTCCACAGCCCGTCCCCGCCGACCACGACGAGCGAGTTGCCGAGGCGGTCGAGCCGGGCCCGCAACCGCGCCACGTCCGCGTCCTCCGCCTCCAGCAGGTAGGTCACCTCGAAGGCCGGGCTTTCTTCCCCCGGCCGGCTGTCCACGCACACGCCGTTCACATCCACACGGCCCACACCATCCACACGGTCCACGCCACTCACGCCGTCCATGCCATTCACGCGCGTGTGGACCTCGCCCGCCACCCGTCCGGCGCCCGGGGACTCCCCCGTGAACGTCTCCGCCAGTGCCGCCAGCACCGCCAGCAGCCCCCGCCCACCCGCGTCGACCACACCGGCACGCTCCAGCACGGCCAGCTGGCCGGGGGTCGCCATGAGGGCCGCCCGTGCTCCCTCGTACGCCGCGCACGCGACCGTGCCGCAGTCGCCCTCCGTGCCGGTGGCCGCCTCGGCGGCGGCCGTGGCGACCGTGAGGACCGTGCCCTCCACGGGGTGCGCGACGGCCTCGCGTGCGGAGTCGGCGGCCTGTCGCAGGGCCAGCCGGAGGGCCTGTCCGTCGGTGTGAGCGCTCTCACCATCGGTCGCACCGTCGCTCTCACCATCGGCCGCACCGTCGGTCTCACCACCGGCCGCACCATCGATCTCGCCGTCGGCGGCGAGTACCTGCGCCATGCCGCGCAGCAACTGCGCGAGGATCGTCCCGGAGTTCCCGCGGGCCCCGATCAGCGCCCCGTGCGCCATCGCCCGCACGGCGTCGGCGAGCGTGGGCAGACCGCCCCCCGTGACCGCCGTGGAAACGGCCCCGGAGGCAGCGGACCCTGTGGGACCGACCCCCGTCACCGTCTCGTAGCCCGCGAAAACCGCCTCCACCGCCGCTGCCGCCGACTCCACCGTCAGATACAGATTCGTCCCGGTGTCCCCGTCCGCGACCGGGTAGACATTGATGGCGTCGATCTCCTCGCGCGCCCGCCCCAGCGCCTCCAGCGCGAGGCCGCACCAGGTGCGCACCGCGAGAGCATCCAATGTCTGCGGCACCTGCGGCACCTGCGCCTCCTTGAGCTTCTGGACGTGGCACGCAGCGTAGACCCCGAATGGGTTACTGGCGGTAGGGGACCCCAAGGAGGGCCGGGGTGAGCCCCGGGGCAGCCATGGTAGTTTCGTTCTCCGGACGCAGTCGTTGTATGCTGCTCCAGTTGCCCGATTCGATCGGGTCTTCCCCCTGGCACCGCCACTCAGATCCTAGATCTCGATTCCGGCATGCCGGGATCAACCGTAAGAGCATCTGAAGTCTTTGGAGTGACCCGTGGCTGCCAACTGCGACGTCTGCGGCAAGGGGCCGGGCTTCGGCAACAACATCTCGCACTCGCACCGCCGTACGTCCCGTCGCTGGAACCCCAACATCCAGCGCGTCCGTACCGTGGTGGGCGGGACGCCGAAGCGCGTGAACGCTTGCACCTCGTGCATCAAGGCCGGCAAGGTCTCGCGCTGACGCAACGCTAGCGCGCGGCCACTGCTGGTTCGCTTAAAAGCCGGTCCACCTCACGGTGGGCCGGTTTTTTGTTGTCTTCGTGCTTCCTTCCACTGTGCGGTATCGGGTGTGGGGTGTCCCACGCGCGCGTAGCCCCCGGCTTCCGGACCTGCCAGAATCTGCCGAATGCGCTTCGGCATCCTGGGCCCCCTCGAGATCCGCACCACGGACGGCAGCCCCCTGGACCCCGGCGGCCCCCGCCCCCGCGCGCTGCTCACCCTGCTCCTCCTGGATGCGGGCCGGACCGTCTCCACGGAGCGGCTGACCGACGGTCTGTACGGCGCCGATCCGCCAGCCGGGGCCGCCAACGCCCTCCAGTCCCAGGTCTCCCGGCTGCGCGGGCGGCTCGGCCCCGACACCGGGATCGAGGCCGACCCCACCGGTTACCGCATCGCCGTCTCCCCCGAGGCCGTCGACGCCCACCGCTTCGAACGGCTCTCCCGCGACGGAACCGCGGCCCTCACCCAGGGCGACCACTCCCGAGCCGCGGCCTTGCTCCGGGAGGCGCTCACCCTGTGGCGCGGCCCGGCCCTGGCCGACCTCCCCGGCGCGCACCCCCAGGTGACCCGCCTCGAAGAGCTGAGGCTCGGTGCCTTACAGGACCGGGTCGACGCGGACCTCGCGCTCGGCGGCGGCCCCGCACTCGTCCCGGAGCTGCGGGAACTGCTCGCCGCGCATCCCCTGAGCGAGCGGCTGTACGGACAGCTGATGCGGGCCCTGCACGCGAGCGGCCGGGCCGCCGAGGCACTGACGGTGTACGAGGAAGCGCGACGCACCCTCGCCGAGGAACTGGGCGCCGACCCCTCGCCCGACCTGTCCGCGCTCCACCTGGAACTGCTCCGGGGCGCGGGCCCCGCCCACCGGCGGCTGCCCGCCCAGCTGACCCGCTTCATCGGGCGCGACGACGAACTCGCCCGCATCGGCGCTCTGCTCACCCAGGAGCGCCTGGTCACACTCACCGGGCCGGGCGGAGCGGGCAAGACCCGCCTGGCGATCGAGCTCGCCCATGCGAACGCGGACGCGCGCGTCAACGCAAACGCTCGCGCAAACGATTGCGTAAACGCTTACGCACCCGTTTGCCTTGTCGAGCTCGCCCCTCTCACCGACCCCTCGCAGCTTCCCTACGCCCTGCTCACCGCCCTCGGTCTGCGCGAAGGTTTCCGCACCCCCTCGGGGGACACCACCGACCGGCTCCTCGCCGCCCTGGAGGACCGAGAGCTGCTGCTCGTCCTGGACAACTGCGAGCATCTGGTCGAGGACGTGGCACGGATCACGGGGCTGCTCCTCGGCGCCTGCCCGGGTGTGCGGATCCTCGCCACGAGCCGTGAGTCGCTGGGGATCACCGGTGAGGTGCTGTGCCCGGTGCCACCGCTGTCGGCGGAGCCGGCCGCGCGACTGTTCCTGGACCGGGCGGCCGCCGTGCGCCCCGGTTTCGCGGGGCACGCGCGTGTGCCGGACATCTGCGCCGCCCTGGACGGCCTGCCACTGGCGATCGAGCTGGCGGCGGCGCGGTTGCGGACGCTCACCCCGGACGAACTGGCCGACCGCCTCACCGAGCACGTCGGGGACGACCGCTTCCGGCTGCTGTCCCGGGGTGACCGCACCAAGGCACCCCGGCACCGCACCCTTCGTGCCGTCGTGGAGTGGAGCTGGGAGCTGCTGGACGAGGAGGAACGGGAGCTGGCGCGACGGCTGACCGTGTTCTCCGGGGGCGCGACGGTCGAGGCGGTCGAGGCGGTGTGCGGGACGCCCTTTCCGGAGGACCTGCTGGCCTCGCTGGCGGAGAAGTCGTTCCTGGAGGTCACCGAGGGGCGCTACCGGATGCTGCAGACCATCCGCGCGTTCGGCGCCGAGCACCTCGTCCGCGCGGGCGAGCGGCAGCGGCTGCGGGACGCCCACGCCGCGTACTTCCTGCGGCTGGCCGAACGGGCGGAGCCGCTCCTGCGCGGCGACGGCCAGTTGCCCTGGCTGGACCGGCTGACCGCCGAGCACGGCAACCTGGGCGCGGCCTTGCGTCATCTCGTGCGCGCCGACCGGGAGAAGGCCCTGCGGCTGATGGCCGAGCTCTCCTGGTTCTGGCGGTTGCGCGGTCTCTACGGAGAGCAGACGGCCACAGCCCGGGAGCTGCTCGCGGCCGTGGGCGCCGAGCCGCCTGCGGGTCTCGCGGAGGAGTACGTCCTGTGCGTGATCAACGCGCTCTCGGGTGAGAGCGGCGATCCGGCCGACCAGCGGCGCCTGGCCCGTGTCGAGGACGTACTGGCCGGGCTGAGCCGACCCCTGCGGCTGCCCTTCACCGTGGTGCTGTGGTCGGTGGTGGGTGGACCGCGGCCCGCCGCGAACGACCGGGTGCGCGTGCAGGTCGGGGGCGACGCGTGGGGGCGGGCTCTTCTTGATGTCGGCCTCGGCTTCCAGGAGCAGTTCGCCGGGCGTCCGACGGCGTCCGAGGAGTCGTTCGCACGGTCTCTGGCGGGTTTTCGCGCGACCGGGGACCGCTGGGGCATGGCGAACTGCCTCGAACCGCTGGGCATGTTCGCCGACTGGCGCGGGGAACACCGGCGTGCTCTCGAGCTGCTCGACGAAGGGCTCTCGTACGTCAGGGAGTTGGCCGCCCCCGAGGAGACCTCGGACCTCCTGCGCACCCGTGCGACCGTGCTGCTGCACCAGGGGGAGCTGGTCGAGGCGAGGGAGCACTTCAGCCAGGCCCTGACGCTGGCCCGCACCGTGGGCCTCACCGACAAGGTGGCGGGTGCCCTGCGGGGCCTGGGCGACGCCGCTCGGCTCGCGGGAGACACCGGCCACGCGCGCGTGCGCTACGAAAGCGCCCTGGAGGCTTGCGCCGCCAACTGGTTCAGCATCGGGGAGACCGTGCGCATCCTCATCGGTCTCGGCCGTTCCGCGGCCACGGAGGGGCGCCTCGACGAGGCGCGTGACTGGGCCCGTCAGGCGGCCGACCTCGCCGTCGAGAGTCCCGGAGTACTGGAACTCGCCGAGTCCGCGGAGGCGTTGGCGGTCCTCGCCGACTCCCCCGAGCGCGCGGCCGTCCTGCTGGGCGCCGCCGTCGGCCTGCGCGGGGCGGCACTGCGGGGCGACCCCGAAGCCGTACGCAATGAGCGGGACATCCGCGAAAGGCTGTCCTCCGAAGCGTACGAAAAGGCCTTTGAGCAGGGGCGAGTGCTCGGGGCCGCGGCGCTCACCGCCGACTAGGCGGCGGCGCCGACCGGCGGCCAGGCGCACGGTCAGCGAACGGTAGGAACACGGTCAGCGCCTCCCGCGAAGCTCCTGCCCATGACAACGAACCCGACGCAGAACACGACACAGAACCCGGCGGAGAACCCGGCGGGGAAACTCGCCCACCTCCACGTCCTCGTCTCCGGCGCCAGCGTCGCGGGTCCCGCCCTCGCCCTCAACCTGATCCGGTACGGCGCGCGCGTCACCGTCGTCGAGAAGGCACCCGACCTGCGGCCCGGCGGATTCGCGGTCGACTTCCGGGGGCACGTCCACCGAACCGTCCTGACCGCCATGGGCATCTGGGACGAGATCCACGCCCATCAGACACACATGGGTCGTCAGACCGTCGTCGACGCCGACGGCTCCCCGCGCGTGGACCTGCCGGCCGAGATGATGAGCGGCGACGTGGAGATCTTCCGCGGTGAGCTGGCGCGGATCATGTACGAACGCACCAAGGACAGGGCGGAGTACGTCTTCGGGGACTCGATCGCCACCCTCACCGAGACCCCGGAAGGCGTCGACGTGACCTTCGAGCGCGGCGCCCCGCGCCGCTTCGACCTCGTCGTGGGCGCCGACGGACTGCACTCCCTCACCCGTCGACTCGTCTTCGGTGAGGAGTCCCGCCACCTGCGCTTCCTCGACCACTACGTGGCGGCCTTCGGCGTCCCCAACGACCTGGGGCTCGACCGCACCGGGCGGCTGTACAGCGAACCGGGGCGGGCGGTGGTCGTCGGCAACTACGACGGCGACCCGGACCGGGCGGGCGCGCTGCTCGTCTTCCGGTCCGAGAAGCTGGAGTTCGACCGCCGTGACGTGGCCGCGCAGAAGCGGATCCTGGCGGAGCGGTTCGCGGGGATGGGCTGGGAGACCCCGGGAGTCCTCAAGGCCCTGGAGCGGGCCGACGACCTGTACTTCGACGCGATCGCCCAGATCCATGTCGAACGGCTCACCCAGGGGCGCGTGGTGCTGCTCGGGGACGCCGGATACGGGGCCACGATGGGCGGCATGGGCACCGGAGTGGCGATCGTCGGGGCGTACGTCCTGGCCGGCGAGCTGGCCCTCGCGGGCGGCGACCACCGCACCGCCTTCGCCGAGTACGAGACCCGCGTCCGGGACTTCGCCAAGGGCTGCCAGAAGATCTCGGGCAACGCGGGGCCGTTCTTCGCGCCGCCGACCGAGCGGCGGATCCGCAGCCGGGACCGCGCGTACCGGCTGCTCAGCTCGCGCCTCCTGGCGGGCTTCTTCAAGAAGCTCACCGAGAAGGCGGCCACCGGCATCAAACTCCGCGCATACCCCGCCTGACGGGGTGGGCGGCTACGACTCGATGTCCCCGAAGTGGTCCCAACCGCCCTTGCTGGTCCAGGGCGCGCCGTCCACCGTGACCTGGGGCAGCGCCGAGGGGTTGAGGACCTCGCCGATCACCTTCCAGCGCGCGGGCAGCTTCACGTCCGGCGGGAAGGCCGCCACGATCGCGTGGTCCTCCCCGCCGGTCAGCACCCACTGGATGGGGTCGACGCCGACGGCCTGGCCGATGTCGTTCATCTGGGAGGGGATGTCGATCGCGCCCGAACGGATGTCGATCCGCACCTTGCTCGCCTCGGCGATGTGGCCCAGGTCGGCGATCAGCCCGTCGCTCACGTCGCACATCGCCGTCGCGCCGAGCCCGGCGGCGGCGGGACCCGCGTGGTACGGCGGCTCGGGGCGGCGGTGGGCCTCGACGAAGGCGCGCGGTGAGCGGAAGCCGCGGGAGAGCACCGCGTGCCCGGCCGCGGACCAGCCCAGCCAGCCCGTCACGGCGATCACGTCACCGGGCTGGGCGCCGCCCCGGGTGACCGGTTCGTGGTTGCGCAGATCGCCGAGCGCGGTGATCGAGATCATGATGGTGTCGCCGCGCACGACATCGCCTCCGACCACGGACGCGCCCGCGACCTGGCACTCGTCGCGCAGCCCGTCCATCATCTCGGAGGGCCAGGTGGCCGGGAGTTCGGCCGGGACGACCAGACCCAGCAGCAGCGCGGTCGGTACGGCGCCCATCGCGGCGATGTCCGCGAGGTTCTGCGCGGCCGCCTTGCGCCCGACGTCGTACGCCGTGGACCAGTCGCGGCGGAAGTGCCGCCCCTCCAGGAGGATGTCGGTGCTCGCCACCACCCTGCGGTCGGGCGCGGCCACCACCGCGGCGTCGTCGCCGGGGCCGACCCGGACCGCCGGGGTGGTGGTGAGACGCGAGGTGAGCTCCTTGATGAGCCCGAACTCCCCCAACTCGCCCACGGTGCCCTTCATGATCGTACTGCTCCCTCTGCCGCTACCCGTGCCCGGTCGCGAGCCGTCTCTGTACTCGGTACGGTCGAGTTGACCGTCAACTTGTGCAGTCCGTGCACCCCGGCGCGCAAGCCCCAGCCACCGCGGGTCTCCCCGTGGCGAGCGGCGACGCGATACCGTGGCGTTCCTTTTCCCCACATGATCCTCGTGGCCGCCCTGGAGGTTCCGTGGTACAGGCGTACATCCTGATCCAGACGGAGGTCGGCAAAGCGTCGACCGTCGCCGAGACGATCAGCAAGATCCCGGGGGTGATCCAGGCCGAGGACGTGACAGGACCGTACGACGTGATCGTGCGCGCCCAGGCCGACACGGTCGACGAACTCGGCCGCATGGTGGTCGCGAAAGTCCAGCAAGTGGACGGCATCACCCGTACGCTGACCTGCCCGGTGGTGCACCTCTAGCCCCCGTCTACCCTTGGCCGGTGAACTTCTCCCGTCACCGGCACACCGCTCTTTTCGGGCTGCCCGTTCTCGCCCTGTTGATCGCCACCACAGGCTGCTCCTCAGCAGACGACGGCGGATCGGCCGCGGTTCCCAGCCCGGGGGCGAAGGTCACCGGGCTGTGTCAGAACCTGGACAAGGTGCTGCCGAAGAAGATCGACGGCCTCGACCGGAACGATCCCGAGCCCCGGTCCGCGCTGACCGCGGGCTGGGGAAGCCCGGCGATCATACTGCGCTGCGGTGTCGAACGACCCGCGAAGATGAGCGATCAGAACGCGCTCAGCGGCGAGGTGAACGGCGTCGGCTGGCTCATGGAGAAGCAGGACGACGGGTCGTACCGCTTCACCACGAGCCTGCGGCGCGCGTATGTCGAGGTCAGCGTGCCCAAGAAGTGGGTCCAGCGGGACGGGTCGAACGCGCTCGTCGACCTGGCCGCGCCCATCAAGAAGGCGATCCCCGAAGGGATCGCCGACTGACGTACACACGTGCGCGCGGGGGCGTGTGCCCTGGAGCGGAGCCCCGGTGCCCCAGGTCTACCGAAGCCCCGTCGGGCGGCGCAGCGCCGCCCCGATCAGGCGGTCCACCAGCTCCGGGTAGTCCACGCCGCTCGCCTCCCACATCTGCGGGTACATGGAGATGGGCGTGAAGCCCGGCATGGTGTTGATCTCGTTGATCACGAACTCGCCGTCCTCGGTGAGGAAGAAGTCCGCGCGCACCAGGCCCTCGCAGGAGGCGGCCTCGAAGGCGTCGACCGCGAGCCGCTGGACCTCGGCGGTCTGCTCGGGGGTCAGCGGGGCGGGCACGAGACCGGGCGTCGAGTCGATGTACTTCGCCTCGAAGTCGTAGTACGCGTGCGACTGCACGGGCGGGATCTCGGCGGGCACGCTGGCGCGCGGACCGTCCTCGAACTCCAGCACCCCGCACTCGATCTCGCGGCCGCGCAGCAGCGCCTCCACGATGATCTTCGGGTCGTGGCGCTGGGCCTCCTCGATCGCCTCGTCGAGGCCTTCGAGGGAGTCGACCTTGGTGATGCCGATCGAGGAGCCCGCGCGCGCGGGCTTGATGAACAGCGGCCAGCCGTGCTCACCCGCGAAGTCGATGATCTTCTTGCGGGCGGCGGACTCGTCGCGCTCCCACTCACGGGGACGGATCACCACGTACGGGCCGACGGACAGCCCGAAGGAGGTGAACACCCGCTTCATGTACTCCTTGTCCTGGCCGACGGCCGAGGCGAGCACACCCGCACCGACGTACGGGACTCCGGAGAGCTCCAGGAGGCCCTGGAGGGTGCCGTCCTCGCCGTAGGGGCCGTGCAGCACGGGGAAGACGACGTCGACCTCGCCCAGGGCCTTGGGGACCGATCCGGGCTCGCTGTAGACGACTTCGCGGTTGGCCGGGTCGACGGGGAGGATCACGCCGCCCTCGCTCGACTCGGCGAGCTGCTCCACGTCCGGCTGGCGCCGGTCGACGATGGCCATCCGGTCCGGTTCGTCGGCGGTGAGCGCCCAACGGCCGTCCCTGGTGATGCCGATCGGCAGGACGTCGTACTTCGTCCGGTCGATGGCGCGCAGGACGGCGCCGGCCGTGACCACGGAGATCCCGTGTTCGGAGCTGCGGCCGCCGAAGACGACGGCCACGCGCGGCTTGCGAGGCGGCTGCTCAGGGCTCTGGGGGAGGTTCTCGGTGCTCATATCGCGTTGAGAGTACCCGTTGGTACGGCGCTGAGTCAGCGCCCCACCGCGGCCGTTGTCCAACGTCGCACGGGTGGTCGCTCAGCGTCGTACGAGCCGTTGCGGAGCGTTGATTCCCGGCGCCGCGGCGTGGCTCCTCAGCGGCGCTCGGCCTTGGCGCTGCGCCCCATCAGCTCCTTGACCGCGACGACCGGCGACTTGCCCTCGTGGACGATGCCGACGACCGTCTCGGTGATGGGCATGTCGACGCCGTGCCTGCGGGCCAGATCCAGCACGGACTCGCAGGACTTGACGCCCTCGGCGGTCTGCTTGGTGACCGCGATGGTCTCCTGGAGGGTCATGCCCCTGCCGAGGTTGGTGCCGAAGGTGTGGTTGCGCGACAGCGGCGAGGAGCAGGTGGCCACCAGGTCGCCGAGGCCCGCGAGTCCGGAGAAGGTCAGCGGGTCGGCGCCCATGACGACGCCGAGTCGGGTGGTCTCGGCGAGTCCGCGCGTGATCAGCGAGCCCTTGGCGTTGTCGCCCAGGCCCATGCCGTCCGCGATGCCGACGGCGAGACCGATCACGTTCTTCACCGCGCCGCCCAGCTCGCAGCCCACCACGTCGGTGTTGGTGTACGGGCGGAAGTACGGGTTGTGGCTGGCGGCCTGGAGACGCTGGGCGACCGCTTCGGAGGTGCAGGCGACCACGGCGGCGGCCGGCATCCGGGCGGCGATCTCACGGGCCAGGTTCGGTCCCGTGACCACGGCGATACGGTCGGCGCCGACCTTGGCGACGTCCTCGATGACCTCGCTCATCCGCATCGCGGAACCGAGTTCGACGCCCTTCATGAGGGAGACCAGGACCGTGTCGCGCTCCAGCAGCGGCGTCCACTCGGCGAGGTTCCCGCGCAGGGTCTGCGAGGGCACGGCGAGCACGGTGAAGTCGGCGTCACGCGCGGCCTCGGCGGCGTCGGTCGTCGCCCGCAGGTTCTCGGGGAGTTCGACGCCCGGCAGGTAGTCCGGGTTCGTACGCGTGGAGTTGACCGCCTCGGCGAGCTCGGCGCGCCGCGCCCACAGGGTGACCTCGCACCCCGCGTCGGCGAGCACCATGCCGAACGCCGTACCCCACGATCCGGTCCCGAAGACGGCCGCCTTGACCGGCTTGCTCACGTGCTCTGCCCCTCTTCCTGCTGTGCCTGTGCCTGTGCCTGCCGCTGGGCCTGTGCCCGCTCCTGAGCCCTCTCCTGGGCCCTGGTACGCCTGCGCTGTTCGATCCGTACCTGGCGCGGGTCGTAGGGCTTCTCAGGGGCCTTCTCGCCGCGGAGCTCCTCCAGCTGCGCGGTGATGGCGGCCATGATGACCTCGGTGGCCTCCTTCAGGAGGTCCGGGCTCATCTCCTTGTCGTAGAAACGCGACAGGTCAACCGGAGGGCCCGCCAGAACGTGGTGGGTCTTGCGCGGAAGGAGGTTGGGCTTCTTGGCGTACGGCGGCAGCAGTTCGTTGGCACCCCACTGGGCGACCGGAATCACCGGGCACTTGGTCTGCAGGGCGACCCGGGCGGCACCGGTCTTGCCGGTCATCGGCCAGCCGTCGGGGTCGCGGGTGAGGGTGCCCTCGGGGTAGAACGCGACGCACTCGCCGCGCTCCACGGCGTCGATCGCGGCCCGGAACGCGCTCAGCGCGTCGGTGCTCTCGCGGTACACGGGGATCTGTCCGGTGCCGCGCATCGCGGCCCCCACGAATCCCTTCCTGAAAAGCCCGGCCTTGGCCAGGAAACGCGGAACACGCCCGGTGTTGTACTGATAGTGGGCATACGCGAACGGGTCCACATGCGAATTGTGGTTCACCGCGGTGATAAATCCGCCCTCAGCCGGAATGTTCTCCATTCCGCGCCAGTCCCGCTTGATCAGAACCACCAGTGGTGGTTTGCAGAGGACCGCTGCGAAGCGGTACCAGAAGCCGATTCTGCGGCGGGGCACGCGGACACCTTCCTCTTTGGGCCTGGGGGGCCGCACAAGTGTCGCCCCAGGCCGCCTGTCTGTCGAGAACACCGTACGCCCCGACGTCCGGACCGCCAGGGGTGCCGGGTCACAATGGGCGCGACAAGGGAGGAACGGAGCGCTCGTGCAGTGGACCTTGGTCATCCCCCTCAAAGCCCTGGCGCGGGCCAAGAGCAGGCTCTCGGACACCGCCGCCGACGCGGTGCGCCCCGGACTCGCCCTCGCCTTCGCGCAGGACACCGTGGCGGCCGCGCTGGCCTGCGCGGCGGTCGGCGATGTGGCGGTCGTCACGGACGACGCGCTGGCCGGGCGGGAGCTGGCCGCGCTGGGGGCGTGGATCGTGCCGGACGAGCCGGGCGGCGGTCTGAACGCCGCGCTGGCGCACGGGACGGCGGCCGTACGCTCCCGAAGTCCCGAATGCGCCGTGGCCGCTCTGAACGCCGATCTGCCCGCGTTGCGTCCCCTGGAATTGGCCCGGGTACTCGATGCCGCCGCCGAATTCCCGCGCGCTTTTCTCTCCGATGCGGCCGCAATCGGCACCACTCTGCTGGCCGCATCTCCCGGCAGGGAATTGCGTCCCTCCTTCGGCACCGATTCCCGAGCCCGTCATCGCGCCTCGGGAGCCGCGGAACTCCTCCTCACCGCGGTGGATTCCGTACGCCAGGACGTGGACACCGGCGACGATCTGCGCGCGGCGCTCGCCCTGGGAGTGGGCCCGCGCACGGCCACACTGGCGGCGAAACTCCTGATCCCGGGCCAACCGGGCACCTGAACGCCCCTGGCCGCGTGAGCCGGCGTTCGCCGAGGCCCCGTCCACCGGGCCCACCGGCGGCGCACACCGGCGCTGGATAGGCTTTCGGCATGCAGGCGACCGCGTACACGTACGACCCCGACACCCGTAGCGGACAGGTGCTGCTCGACGACGGCACGCCGGTGCCCTTCGACGGCGCGGCGTTCGACGCCGGCGGGCTCAGGCTGCTGCGCCCGGGACAGCGCGTGCGCATCGAGACCGAGGGCGACGGCGAGGCCCGCCGGATCACCCTGGTGACGCTCCAGACCTTCTGACCGGGCCCTCGTACCAGGTCCCGGACACGCCGCGGGCCGGGCTCCCCGTGGGAGTCCGGCCCGGCGCGTGGGTTGCCCTGCGCCCCTGCTTCTAGCGGGCGGTGGCCTTCTTGGCGGTGGTCTTGCGAGCCGTCGACTTCTTGGCGGGGGCCTTCTTGGCGGTCGCCTTCTTCGCCGGGGCCTTCTTGGCCGTCGCCTTCTTGGCGGTGGTCTTCTTCGCCGCGGTCTTCTTGGCGGTCGCCGTGGTCTTCTTGGCGGTCGTCTTCTTGGCGGTCGCCGTGGTCTTCTTCGCGGCGGTGGTGGTCTTCTTCGCGGCCGTCTTCTTCACGGCGGCGGTGGTCTTCTTCGCGGCCGTCGCCCTCTTGGCGGTGGTGGCCTTCTTGGCCGCGGCCTTCTTCACGGTCGCCGCGGCGCCGCCGGTCAGGCTGCCCTTGGGCGCCTTCTTGACCGCGACCTCGCCACCACGCGGGAGCTTCTTCGAGCCGCTCACCAGGTCCTTGAAGCCCTGACCGGCGCGGAAGCGCGGCACCGAGGTCTTCTTGACCCGAACACGCTCACCGGTCTGCGGGTTGCGGGCGTAACGAGCCGGACGGTCGACCTTCTCGAAGGAACCGAAGCCGGTGACCGAGACCCGGTCCCCGCCGACAACTGCACGGACGATCGCGTCCAGTACGGCGTCGACCGCGTCGGCGGCCTGCTGACGCCCGCCGACCTTGTCGGCAATCGCTTCTACGAGCTGCGCCTTGTTCACGTCTTCCCCTTCGGAGACATTGCCCGAACGAATGCGTTCAAGCTTTTTCGCACGTTAGGCAGATATATACCGCAAATCAAACACGAAACGGGCTAATCACCCTTGTGCCGCAACGAACTCGGGCTGTCGCGGAGTTCCTCAGCGATCCCCTTCGAGGAATCGACCCTCGTCGAGGTCGGTGGTGAACCGCTCCAGCCGCCTTGTCGCGTCGGCGAGATCGTGCTTGGCCACGGCCGTAATGACCAGCAGCTTCCGGGTCAGCGCCATCCGTACGCCCTCCGGGACTTGCAGTGCGCGCACTCTTGTGTGCGCTTCCTTCAGTTGGGCCGCGACTGCCGCATAGAGCTCGAGTTGGCCGTCGTGTTCCATGCACAGATTGTGCCATCTGGGGCGAGTTGTCGCCTGCCCAGGGGGTAACTGCCGCCCCTGGAGGGGGTCCTGAGCGCCCCGGAGCACCGCGCCCCCAAGTGGCGCGTACCCAGGCAATCTCCTTTGTAACTAGGGGAGTTGAAGCCCTCTGAGGGGGCGCTCCGGGGGCGTCCGGGGGCAGACACAGCTGTACCCCCAACCGTCCACGATTGGGGGTACAGAGGGGTGTTGCGGTGGCTGAAATCAGCCCTGCCTCAGCCGCGAAGCGGCCCGGGCGTCAGACCTGGAGCGTCTTCGGCTTGTACGACGGCCGCTTGGCCTCGTACTCCGCGATGTCGCCCTCGTTCTGGAGGGTGATGGAGATGTCGTCCAGCCCGTTCAGCAGCCGCCAGCGGGCGTTCTCGTCGAGCTCGAAGGCGGCGGTGATGCCCTCGGCGCGCACTTCGCGGGCCTCCAGGTCGACCGTGATCTCGGCCTCGGGGTCCTTCTCCGTCAGCTCCTGCAGCGCGTCCACGATCTTCTGCTCCAGAACCACCGTGAGCAGGCCGTTCTTGAGCGAGTTGCCCCGGAAGATGTCCGCGAACCGGGACGAGATGACGGCCTTGAAACCGTAGTTCTGCAGCGCCCAGACGGCGTGCTCGCGGGAGGAGCCGGTGCCGAAGTCGGGGCCCGCGACCAGGACCGTGGCGCCCTTGCGCTCGGGCTGGTTGAGGATGAAGGACGAGTCCTTGCGCCAGGCCTCGAACAGCCCGTCCTCGAAACCGTCCCTGGTCACCTTCTTGAGCCAGTGGGCGGGGATGATCTGGTCGGTGTCGACGTTGCTGCGGCGCAGCGGAACGGCCCGGCCGGTGTGCGTGATGAATGCTTCCATGACTTCTCAGACTCCAGCGGGCGTGCGGGCGGCAGACGAGTCGGCGAGATCGGCCGGGGAGGCCAGGTGGCCGAGTACGGCGGTGGCGGCGGCGACCTGCGGCGACACCAGGTGCGTACGGCCACCCTTGCCCTGCCTGCCCTCGAAGTTGCGGTTCGAGGTGGACGCGGAGCGCTCACCGGGAGCCAGCTGGTCGGGGTTCATGCCCAGGCACATCGAGCAGCCCGCGTGCCGCCACTCGGCGCCGGCCTCCTTGAAGACCACGTCCAGGCCCTCGGAGACGGCCTGCAGACCGACCCGCGCGGAACCGGGGACCACCAGCATCCGTACGCCGTCGGCGACTTTGCGGCCCTCGACGATCTCGGCGGCGGCGCGCAGGTCCTCGATGCGGCCGTTGGTGCAGGAACCTACGAAGACGGTGTCGACCTTGATGTCGCGCAGCGGCTGTCCGGCGGTCAACCCCATGTACTCCAGGGCCTTTTCGGCGGCCATGCGCTCCGAAGCGTCTTCGTACGAAGCCGGGTCGGGGACGGCCGCCGAAAGCGGCGCTCCCTGGCCGGGGTTGGTGCCCCAGGTGACGAACGGCGCCAGCGACGGGCCGTCGATGACCACCTCGGCGTCGAAGACCGCGTCCTCGTCCGACTTCAGGGTCTTCCAGTACGCGACCGCCGCGTCCCACTCCTCGCCCTCGGGGGCGTGCGCACGGCCCTTGAGGTACTCGAAGGTGGTCTCGTCGGGGGCGATCATGCCCGCGCGGGCGCCGGCCTCGATCGACATGTTGCAGATGGTCATCCGGGCTTCCATCGAGAGCTTCTCGATGGCGGAGCCGCGGTATTCCAGGATGTAGCCCTGGCCGCCACCCGTACCGATCTTGGCGATGATCGCCAGGATCAGGTCCTTGGCGGTGACGCCGTCGGGCAGCTCGCCTTCGACCGTGATGGCCATGGTCTTGGGCCGGGCCAGCGGCAGCGTCTGGGTGGCCAGCACGTGCTCGACCTGCGAGGTGCCGATGCCGAACGCCAGCGCGCCGAAGGCGCCGTGCGTGGAGGTGTGGGAGTCGCCACAGACCACGGTGGTGCCGGGCTGGGTCAGACCCAGCTGCGGTCCCACCACGTGGACGACGCCCTGCTCGACGTCACCCAGCGAGTGCAGCCGTACACCGAACTCGGCGCAGTTCTTGCGCAGGGTCTCCAGCTGGGCCCGGGAGACCGGGTCCGCGATGGGCTTGTCGATGTCGAGGGTCGGGGTGTTGTGATCCTCGGTGGCGATGGTGAGGTCGAGACGGCGCACGGGACGCCCCGCCTGGCGGAGGCCGTCGAAGGCCTGCGGGCTGGTCACCTCGTGCAGCAGGTGCAGATCGATGAAGAGGAGGTCGGGCTCGCCCTCGGCGCGCCGGACGACATGGTCGTCCCAGACCTTCTCCGCGAGTGTCCTACCCATCGCTTTCCCTCCGGCCGGCCTGTGTGGCGCCGGCCCAACTAGAGATTTCCGGGGCGGCGGCGTCCGTACCCCTCGTCCGGACGCCCTCCACCGGGCCCGTTGGTCCGCGGGCCGCTGTGTCTACAAGGGTGGCGCGTTCCACCGAAAATTGAACTTGCGTTTCACAGAGTGAGACGCGAGTATCGTTGCATGGACAACAGTAGCGGCGTCGGCGTTCTGGACAAGGCAGCCCTTGTCCTGAGCGCTCTGGAGTCCGGTCCGGCCACCCTCGCGGGACTGGTCGCGGCGACCGGACTGGCACGACCCACGGCACATCGCCTCGCCGTGGCACTTGAACACCACCGCATGGTGGCGCGTGACATGCAGGGCCGTTTCATTCTCGGCCCCCGCCTCGCCGAGCTGGCCGCGGCCGCGGGCGAGGACCGACTCCTCGCGACGGCCGGCCCGGTGCTCACGCACTTGCGCGACGTCACGGGCGAGAGCGCCCAGCTCTACCGCCGCCAGGGCGACATGCGCATCTGCGTCGCCGCGGCCGAGCGCCTGTCCGGCCTTCGGGACACGGTCCCGGTCGGCTCGACGCTCACGATGAAGGCCGGTTCCTCGGCGCAGATCCTGATGGCCTGGGAGGAGCCGGAGCGTCTGCACCGTGGCCTCCAGGGCGCCCGCTTCACCGCCACGGCGCTCTCGGGCGTACGGCGCCGGGGCTGGGCCCAGTCGATCGGCGAGCGCGAGCCGGGCGTCGCGTCGGTCTCCGCGCCGGTGCGCGGACCCTCGAACCGGGTGGTCGCCGCCGTCTCGGTCTCCGGTCCGATCGAGCGCCTGACCCGGCACCCTGGCCGTATGCACGCCCAGGCGGTCATCGACGCCGCCGCCCGCCTCTCCGAGGCCCTCCGCCGCACGGGCTGAGCCACACCTCCAGCACGACACCGGTCCAGTACGACACCGGGGGACGAGCCGGCCTCAACGCCGCGGCAGGCTCACCCCCCGAACACCTCCCCGCCCCCAGGGGCGCGGGGAACCGCGCAACCCGCCGCAGCGGGCCCGCACCATCCGATCAACCCGCCACTCCCCCGGTCTCCGCTCCCGCCTTGGGCGACCGATGAGCGAACCGGTCCGCCGCCCGCCGCCCCCGCTTCTCCACGGGCAACGCCCCGTACGCGGCCGCGAGCCCGAAGGGCGGCATGTCCGCGTAGATCGACTCGTACGACCCCTCCGGCACCACATACGCCTCGTGCCAGATCCCCACGTGCTGCCGCACCTTCCCCGCCCGTTCCTTGCGGTTGATGATCGCCCACACCTCGTGGTGGAACATGTCGGGCGCCGACGCGTACGCGTACAGCTTCTCCTTGGACTCCCAGTACTGGACGACGTAGTACGTCCGTGGTGACGCCGTCAGCAGAACGCGGCCGAGCAGACCCCGACTGCCGTCCTTCTCCAGGTCCCGCACCATGCGCAGCATGGCGAAGAACACCGGTACCCACTGGTGCACCGCCCAGAAGTGGTTCACGCGCATGCCGATCAGCAGGACGACCACGTCCCCCTGGGCTGCTGCGGTGGTACGGCCTGCGGTCACCCGGGTACCGGACATCTCGTCCCCCTCCGTTGGCGAGCGGCGCTATCCGATGGCGCCATGCTTGGATAGTGGCGCCACCCAAGGAAGGGCGCAAGAGATGCGGCTGTCGGAGTTGAGCGAGCGGAGCGGGGTGTCCACCGCGACGATCAAGTACTACCTGCGGGAAGGGCTGTTGACTCCCGGGCGCCAGGTCAACACGACGACGGCGGACTACGACGAGAGCCATCTGCGCCGGCTGCGGCTGGTGCGGGCGCTGATCCAGGTGGGCCGGGTGCCGGTGGCCACGGCCCGGGAGGTTCTCGGACACGTCGACGACGAGTCCCTGGGCCGGACGATCCGGCTGGGCGCGGCCCTGTGGGCGCTGCCGCAGGAGCCCGAACCGGACGATCAGGACCCGGCGGTCCGGGCCGCGCGCCGCGAGGTGGACCAGTTGCTGGCGGACCTGGGCTGGGAGACCGCACGGGAGCTCGCGCCCCTCTCCCCCGTGCACCGTTCGCTGGTGGCGGCGGTGGCCACGCTGATCCGGCTCGGCTATTCCTGGGACGCCGAACTCCTCGCGCCGTACGCGGAGTTGATGCGCCAGGTGGCGATGCGAGACCTGGACTACCTGGAGACGCACACGTCCGACGCTGAGCGGGTGGAGACCGCGGTCGCCTCGGCCGTGCTCTTCGAGCCGGTGCTGCGGGCGCTGCACCGGCTGGCGCAGGAGCAGGAGTCGGCGCGGCGGTACGGCATCGAGTGAGCGGTCGTACGGGCCGGGCGTGTCGGGCCGTACGACGGGGCGCGGGGCCGGCCGGGAAACGCCTACGGGCCCCCACCGAAGTGGAGGCCCGTAGGACTCTGTACCCCCGACCGGATTCGAACCGGCGCTACCGCCTTGAGAGGGCGGCGTGCTAGGCCGCTACACAACGGGGGCCTTAGATCTTGCGTTTCCGCAGATCGGAGCTGGTCTACCAGGACTCGAACCTAGAATGACGGTACCAGAAACCGTAGTGTTGCCAATTACACCATAGACCAAGGTTATTCAAGGTAAAGCGTACCCCCGACCGGATTCGAACCGGCGCTACCGCCTTGAGAGGGCGGCGTGCTAGGCCGCTACACAACGGGGGCCCTAGCGATCCTGCATGAGAGACAGCGGGTGCGACCCGGACTGTCTTCCTGGGAAGGATCTGTACCCCCGACCGGATTCGAACCGGCGCTACTGCCGTGAGAGGGCAGCGTGCTAGGCCGCTACACAACGGGGGCGTTACGGAGTTGATCTCCGCGTTTGCAGATGAGCTCTGCGAGCTGGCCTACCAGGACTCGAACCTAGACTAACGGAACCAGAAACCGTCGTGCTGCCAATTACACCATAGGCCACTGAAACTCAATCCCGTGCGGGATCTTGTTTTAGCTAGCGCCTCCGAGTCCCGGCCTTTCGGCCCGCTCTCGGCGGCGCAGGAAGAACATTACCTGAAGGTGGACGACGCTCCAAAACGGGTATCGGCGCCGAGGACCGCGGGGAGTTCGGCCAGCGAGGCGATCCGGTGCGGACCCGTCGGCGGACCGCCTGCGGCGGTGTGCGTGCCGTCCCGGTCGATCCAGACGGAGAACAGGCCGGCCTCGGCGGCGCCCCGTCCGTCGATCTCCGGGTGGTCACCGACGTAGGCGACCCGATGCGGCGGCAGTTCCAGGGCTTCGCAGGCCGCGTGGAAGGCGGCCGCGGCGGGCTTGGAGACGCCGAGCTCGGCGGCGCACAGGATCGCCTCGAAGCGGTCGTGCACACCGAGGACCCGCAGCTTGCGGTCCTGCACGAGGAGGCTGGAGTTGGACAGGACCGCGTGCCGGTGGCTGGCGACGAGGCTGTCCAGGACGGGCAGGACGTCCGGGAAAAGGCTCCAGGCGGACTCGTAGTGGGTGATGTATCGGTCGAACCAGGCGTCGGCCTCGGTGTCGCTCAGCGGCTCCCCGAGGAACACCCTGACGCGTTCCCTGCGCTGGCCCTGCCAGTCCGTCTCACCCGCCGAGAACCGCGCCCACTGCGCGTCGGTGACCTCGCGCCAGCGCGCGAGGGCCTGCTCGACGGACGCGCCGCCGAGCAGGCCCTCGGCCGCCAGATGGTTCCGCATGCCGGCCCGGTCCGCGGCCGTGTAGTCGAAGATCGTGTCGTCGATGTCCCAGACCACCGCGTCGATGCTCATGCACCGACCGTATCCCCGGGCGCGTCGGCTGTCCCTCAGCCGGCCGTGGTCGTACCGGTCAGGGCGAGGCCCGGCCCCTGGCCGTCGCGCGGCTCGGCGGTCAGCTTCCAGGTGTAGGTGCCGGACGGAACGCTAGTGCCGGCGTCCGTACGGGCGTCCCAGGCGGGGCGGACCGCGGCGGCGGTGGAGGCGCCGGTGAGGGTGCGCACGACGGTGCCGGAGGCGTTGCTCAGGGTCAGCCGCCATGTCGAGGGCTTGTTCAGCTGCCACACGGGCCGCCAGGGGTTCGCGGTGGTGGGGCCGCCCGGCTGCGGGTCGGTCTGTGCCTCCATCTGGGCGAGCGCCGAGGTCGGCACGCCCGCCGTGACGATCGCCACCTGACGCCTGTCCGTGAGGTAGGCGACGTTGCCGCCGAACCGGTCGACCGCCCAGCGGCCGGTGCTGCCGCCGGTGTTCTGGTCCGCGGCGGGCAGCACGGCCACCGTCCGGGTGGTCGCCGTGCCGGTGTGGAAGTCGGTGAGCAGCAGCTCGTGCGTGGTGCGGTTCTCGCGGACGAGATAGCCGTCGGCGAGGCGGGCCTGCCCGGACGGAACGGTGATGGCGCGGTTCGCGGCACGGTCGTAGACGCCCGCGGGGCCGGCCGAGCCGCAGCTCCAGTACAGCCAGACGTTGACGGCCTGGATCTCGCTGGGCCTGCAGGGGGCGCCGGTGTCGACGGTGGCGACGTTCTTCTTGGCCTTGAGGTCGTACGCCACGACGGTGCCCTGGGTGCTGCCGGGGGTCCACAGGCGCTGGCCCCAGACCGCGGCGGCGGTGCGGGTGCGGTCGAGCGCGGTCCCGCCGGCGGTGGCGCCGCGCGGGAAGTCGGCGACCCGCTGGCTGCCGGGGATGCCGCCGTTGTAGAGGACGTAGCGCCCGGTGCCGGTGCCGATGCGGCCGCCCGCGTCTCCGGTGGGCTCGTCGGCGATGGTCGTCGCGTCGAGCCCGACGGCCAGGACGTGCTCCTCGCCCTGGGCGTCGGTCCACAGGTAGGCCACCCGGCCGTCGCCCAGTGCTTCGAGCTGCGGGCACGCGGCGTCGCCGCCCGGGCAGGTCGAGCCCTGGAGCGTCGGGCCGCGACGGGACTGCAGGCCGGTGGGCCTGCCTGCGGTGTCCAGCGGGATGCCGTAGAAGCCGTAGATGCCGCCGGTGTGCGTCGTGTTGCCGTACATCAGCAGCTCGCCCCCGGCGAGCGTCATGCCGTCCGGCGAGGCCTGCCAGGCGGGCAGGTCGAGCGCCTTCTCGGTGGTGGCGGAGCCGTCCTCGGCGGGGGTGACCCGGTACACGTGCCAGTCGACACTCGACGGTCCGGCGGTGGCGAGGGCGCCGCCGTCCGGGGTGGCCAGGAAGGAGCCCTTGGAGTTGGCGAGCAGTGTGTGGGCCGTGTTGTCGGTGAGCGAGACGGCCGTGAGTTCGGGGGTGGCGCCGCCGGGCAGGAACATCGCGTTGCCGGTGAGGAGTTGGTCGCCGACCACGGCCTGCGCCTCGCCCAGGAAAGACGCCGTGATGGTGCCGGGGGCGGAGTCCACGCGGATCGCCTTGGTGCCGTTGACCAGCCAGCGGTCGTTGAAGACGATCCGGGGCGAGTCGCCGACGCCGGTGAGGTACGTACGGAAGGTCCCGTCCGCGAGGTCCACGAGCCCCACGTCGGTGGCACCGTCGCGGGTGTAGACGACGGCGAGGCGGCGCACCGAGCCGCCGGTGACGAAGGTGCCGGTGAGCTGGGCACCGTCGGGGAGCCCGGTCACCGGAAGATCGGTGGTGGTGCCGTCGGCGGCGGCACGCAGCACGTGCGGGGCGCCCGCGGCGTCCTGGGTGAGCACGCTCCAGCCGGAGGCGGCCCGGTACGTCTGGCCGGACGGGACGGTGACCGTGGCGGTCACGCCGGTGGAGCGGTGCTGCTGGGTCACGGTGGCGCCGGAGACGCTGGTGATGACGTCGGTGCCGGTGGTCAGGTCGTCCGGGCCCGGGTGTGCGGGCGGTGTGGCACCCGGGTAGTCGGCCCACTGGGGCGTTCCCGAACTCTCGGGCAGCCGGTAGCGGAACCCGGAGGATCCCGCCCAGGTGTAGTCGACCTCGGTTGGCAGCGTGCTGCTCAGCTGGACGGTGGCCACGGGTGTGTCGACGCTCGGCGCGGCGTGCGCGGGCGCGGTGAGCACGGAGCACGACAGGGCCGCGGCCCCGCTGAGGGCCACTGCGGCAAGTCTTCGTGAACGGGTCACGTTCCCCTCCCCTGAAACATGGCGCACAGACGCATCATGAGCACGGGGGACATACAACTGCCCCGCCAGAGCGGGAGTTGACAGGAACGGTGAACTCCGGGTGACGGGTCGGCGCACACCAAGAGGGCGGCGTCCGAACCGGACACCGCCCCCTGTGCGTACACCGTGTGCCTACGCGGCGAGCCGCTCCAGTGCGGCGTCGACCCGGGCCAGCGTCTTCTCCTTGCCCAGGATCTGCAGGGACTCGAAGAGCGGCAGGCCCACCGTGCGGCCGGTGACGGCGACGCGGACCGGCGCCTGGGCCTTGCCGAGCTTGAGGCCGTGCTCCTCACCGGCGGCCAGGACGGCCTCCTTGAGGGACTCCGGGGAGGACCAGTCGGCGGCGTCCAGCTTCGCGCGGGCCGTGCGGAGCAGGGCGTCGCTGCCCTCCTTCATGGCCTTAGTCCAGGAGGCCTCGTCGACGGCCGGCTCCGGCAGGAACAGGAAGTCGACGTTGTCCGTGATCTCGGAGAGGACCTTCATCCGCGACTGGGCGTACGGGGCGATCGCCTGCCACTTCGCCTCGTCGAAGTCCTCCGGCGCCCAGGGGGCGAACGGGGCCCGCAGCCAGGGGGCGCAGCGCTCGGTGAAGTCCTTCACGTCGAGCAGGCGGATGTGGTCGGCGTTGATCGCCTCGCACTTCTTCAGGTCGAAGCGGGCCGGGTTCGGGTTCACGTCCGTGACGTCGAAGGCGGCGACCATCTCGTCGATGGAGAAGATGTCGCGGTCCGCCGAGAGCGACCAGCCGAGCAGGGACAGGTAGTTCAGCAGGCCCTCGGGGAGGAAACCGCGCTCCCTGTAGAGGTTGAGCGAGGACTCCGGGTCGCGCTTGGAGAGCTTCTTGTTGCCCTCGCCCATGACGTACGGCAGGTGGCCGAAGGCGGGGGTCTCCTTGGCCATGCCCAGCTCGATCAGCGCCTTGTAGAGGGCGACCTGCCGCGGGGTGGAGGAGAGCAGGTCCTCACCGCGCAGGACGTGGGTGATCTCCATCAGGGCGTCGTCGACCGGGTTGACCAGCGTGTAGAGCGGTGCGCCGTTCGCCCGGACGATGCCGTAGTCCGGAACGTTCTCCGGGAGGTAGGTGATCTCGCCGCGGACCAGGTCCGTGAAGGTGATCGCCTCGTCGGGCATCCGGAAGCGGACGATGGGCGTGCGGCCCTCGGCCACGTAGGCGGCCTTCTGCTCGTCGGTGAGGTCGCGGCAGTGGCCGTCGTAGCCGGAGGGCTTGCCGGCGGCGCGGGCGGCCTCGCGGCGGGCGTCCAGCTCCTCGGTGGAGCAGTAGCAGTGGTACGCGTGGCCGGCGTCCAGCAGCTTCTGGGCGACATCCTTGTAGATGTCCATGCGCTGCGACTGGCGGTACGGCGCGTGCGGGCCGCCGATCTCGGGGCCCTCGTCCCAGTCGAAGCCCAGCCAGCGCATCGAGTCGAGCAGCTGGTTGTACGACTCCTCGGAGTCGCGGGCCGCGTCGGTGTCCTCGATGCGGAAGACCAGGGTGCCTTCGTTGTGCCGGGCGAACGCCCAGTTGAACAGGGCGGTGCGGACCAGGCCCACGTGGGGGTTGCCGGTCGGGGACGGACAGAAACGTACGCGGACGTTCGCGTTAGCCACGCTTGATCACCTTGTTGGTGAGAGTGCCGATGCCTTCGATGGTGACGGCGACCTCGTCGCCGACGTTCAGGGGGCCGACCCCAGCCGGGGTGCCGGTGAGGATCACGTCGCCGGGGAGCAGCGTCATGGCCTCGGTGATGTTGACGATCAGGTCCTCGACGGAGTGGATCATCTCGCTGGTGCGGCCGAGCTGGCGCTGCGCGCCGTTGACCGTGCACTGGATCGTGATGCCCTCGGCGATCGCGGCGAGGTCGAGGTCCGTCTCCACCCAGGGGCCGAGCGGGCAGGAGTTGTCGAAGCCCTTGGCCCGGGCCCACTGCTTCTCGCGCTTCTGGACGTCACGCGCGGTGACGTCGTTGGCGCAGGTGTAACCGAGGATGACGTCCTTGACGCGCTCGCGCGGGACCTCGCGGCACATGCGGCCGATGACCACGGCGAGCTCGGCCTCGTGGTGCAGCTCGCTGGAGAAGGAGGGGTACTGGATCTCGTCGCCGGGGCCGATCACCGAGGTCGACGGCTTGAAGAAGGCGAACGGGGCGTCGGGTACCTCGTTGCCGAGTTCCTTCGCGTGCTCCGCGTAGTTGCGGCCGAAGGCCACGACCTTGTTGGGGAGCACCGGCGGCAGCAGCCGCACTTTGCTCAGCGGGACCTTCGTACCGGAGAGTTCGAAGTCCGCGAACGGAATGCCCTTGATGATGTCGAGGACGAGCTCGTCCGGCTTGTCGCCCTCGACCGCGCCGAAAGCGACGTTGCCGTCGATGGAGAACCTGGCGATGCGCACGGGATCCTTGCGCCCCTCACTGAGCTGGCTGGAGTCTGACGCTCCAGGCTAACGCGGGGAGGGGGGCGAGCCTCGCGTATATCCGCCGGTGGGCCGCAAGCCGTGTGTGCCGGGCGGCTGTCCACCGTGTGGCCGGGCGGCTGTCCACCCTGTGTGCCGGGCGGCTGCCCGCCGTGTGTGCCAGTTGGCCGACCGCCGTTTGTGGCCGCCGCCGGCCACCAGCGCCGGGGGCCATCATCCACGTGCCCCTCCGGCCATCGGCCGTATGTGGCGGTCGGTCGCCGGCCGTGCGCGTGGGGCGACCGGCGACCATGCGTGCCGTCCGTCGGCCATCGGCGCCTGGCGGCCCCTCAGCCACCTGCGTCGCGCGACCCTCGGCCAGGTGCGGCGACCGGCCCCCGGCGCGATGAGTCGGCGGCGGTCCGCGTGCGTACTACTCGGCGACGGCGGCCGTGACCGGGGCTTCCATCAGGATGGTGCGGCGAGGGTTGGCGGTCTGGGTGGGGAGGTCGACCGAGTGCTCCGGCTGCTCCGGCGTCTGCAGCGCGTCGGCGTCCTCGAGGTGCGCCAGCGTGGTGCGTCGCGGGTTGGCTATGTTGCGGAACATCATCGTCGTCTTCACTGTTGTCCTAGACCTCGTCGTGGTGGGCGCCGCGGGAGGTCAAGGACCGCCTGGTCGGCGCGGGTTGTCGGATTTGCCATCCCTGTAAAGCGTCAGGCTAAACATGCAATTCCCGGTCGGAGCCGTGAAGACCTCATGATCGCCATGTGAGTTTGCTCACTTACTAGCAGGCAAACCGGTCAATTCAGGCCGCCTACTCGCCTCGACCAAACGGACATTGCTCCACTGAACCCAACATTCCGCTCCTGATCATCGCGACTGGGACACCCCTCGCGCACCTACGGCTCGTAGGCATACGCCCCTTATGTACGAGATCACTTTCTACGTCTCGTAACGCATCCCTCACAAGGTGTCACGGTGGTCACAGCCTGGTACACGGGCCTTGTTGGAGATCCTGCACTGTGCTGGAATTCCACGGACCGCCGCGGGATCCAACCGGCGCACAGGGGGCGCGACTCAGCGCCGGGTGGCGGCGGGAAGGGGGAGCAGCGCCGGTCACTCACGACCACACCTGGGGGCGTATCTGCGCCCCTGAACGACGCCGACACCGTCCCGCCGTTTCCGCGGAGGGGCGCCTGGTCCAGAGGTTGCGACGCTAGTGCAGGGACGTTTCAAGAGGGATGGCAGCGCTTCGGCGGAGCCGGAGCCGCACGGCGGGACCGACCGCGGTTCCTCGCCCCAGCACGCCCAGAACCCGGGACAATCAGAAGTCGGCGGCGGTGAGCGCTCCGCGCGCCCCGGCGCGACGGCTCCCGACCAACCACCCGCGAAGCCGAAGGGTCCCCCCGGCCCCGGCTCCCGAATAGCTCTGCGCAACTGGCGCATCTCCACGCGTCTGGTGTCGCTGCTCGCGCTCCCCGTGGTCGCCGCGACCACCCTGGGTGCCCTGCGCATCAACCAGTCGATGGACGACATCCAGCAGCTCGACAACATGAAGCTGCTGACCGACATGACCAAGCAGGCGACCGAGCTCGCCGCCGCCCTCCAGAAGGAGCGCGACCAGTCGGCCGGCCCGCTCGCGCACGGCGCGAAGCCCAACGACATCACGGTCAAGGGCGTCCGCGACGCGACGGACGTCGCCAAGCAGCAGTTCATCACGGGCACGCAGGAGATCGACACCGCCAGCGCGAACGGGCAGCTCACCGGCGTCCGTGACAGCCTCGTGGCCATCGCGGGCGAGCTGAACAAGCTGAGCACCATCCGCAACGGCGCCTACAGCGACCCCAAGAACTCCTCGCAGACGGTCGACGGGTACCACCGCCTCATCACCCAGCTGATCAGCCTCTCCCAGGACATGGCCGAGGCGACCAGCAACCCGGAGATGATCTCGCGCACCCGCGCCCTGTCGGCCTTCTCCTCCGCCAAGGAGTACGCCTCCGTCCAGCGCGCCGTCATCGCCGCCGCGCTGCCCGCGGGCAACACCACCTTCGGCCAGCTCTCCGAGAACGACCGGCTGTACGCGAACTCCGCGCAGGACAGTGAGGCGTCCGAGCGCACCAGCTTCGCGAGCATCTACGGCTCCGGAGCGGAAGACCTCACCAAGCCGATCGACCAGGGCAACCCGACCATCCAGGCCGCCGACGCGTACTCCAACCGCGTACTCGGCTCGACGGGCGGTCTGAACACCCAGGACAAGCGCTCGTACAAGGACTGGGTCGACGACGACACGGCCAAGATCGAGCAGATGTCGAAGATCGAGCTGACGCTGCTCAACCAGATGGAGCAGAAGGCCCGTGAGCTGAAGAACGCCTCCCAGCAGGAAGCGATCATCTCCGGTGCGCTGATCCTGCTGGTCCTCGGCGTCTCGCTGGTCGGCGCCTTCGTCGTGGCCCGCTCCATGATCCGCTCGCTGCGCCGGCTCCAGGACACCGCGACCAAGGTCGCCCAGGACCGTCTGCCCGAGCTGGTCAAGCAGCTCTCCGAGTCCGACCCGCAGGACGTCGACACCTCCGTCGAGTCCGTCGGTGTGCACTCCCGGGACGAGATCGGCCAGGTGGCCGCGGCCTTCGACGACGTGCACCGCGAGGCCGTACGACTGGCCGCCGAGCAGGCCCTCCTGCGAGGCAACGTCAACGCGATGTTCACCAACCTCTCGCGCCGCTCCCAGGGCCTCATCCAGCGTCAGCTCTCGCTCATCTCCGAGCTGGAGTCCCGCGAGGCCGACCCGGACCAGCTGTCCTCCCTCTTCAAGCTCGACCACCTCGCGACCCGCATGCGCCGTAACGGTGAGAACCTCCTCGTTCTCGCCGGTGAAGAGCCCGGCCGCCGCTGGACCCGCCCGGTCCCGCTGGTCGACGTGCTCCGCGCCGCCGCCTCCGAGGTGGAGCAGTACGAGCGCATCGAGCTGTCCTCGGTCCCGACGACGCAGGTCGCCGGCCGGGTCGTCAACGACCTCGTGCACCTGCTCGCCGAGCTCCTCGAGAACGCCACCTCGTTCTCCTCCCCGCAGACCAAGGTCAAGGTCACCGGTCACGCGCTGCCCGACGGCCGCGTGCTGATCGAGATCCACGACACCGGTATCGGCCTCTCCCCCGAGGACCTGGCCGCGATCAACGAGCGGCTCGCCTCGCCGCCCACCGTGGACGTCTCCGTCTCCCGCCGCATGGGTCTGTTCGTGGTCGGTCGTCTGTCGCAGCGGCACGGCATCCGCATTCAGCTGCGTCCGTCCGACTCCGGTGGCACCACCGCGCTCGTCATGCTCCCCGTCGATGTCGCCCAGGGCGGCAAGAAGGCTCCGGGCAAGCCGGGTCCGGGTGGTTCCGGTGGTCCGGCCGCCGCACAGGCCTCGGCCGGTGTCGCGGCGGCCCGCCGCGGCGGCCAGGGCGGCGGTCCGTCCCTCGGGGCGGGTGCCCCCGTCGGCGGTGGCGGTCTGCTCGGTGCCCCGCCGCAGCGCGGACAGGTCGGCGCCGGTCAGGGTCCGCGGGCCGCGCTCCCCGGCAGCAACCAGGGCGGTCGCCCGAGTGCCCCGGGTGGGGCGCGTGGACCGCAGGGTCCCGGCAACCAGCAGCAGGGCAGGCCGGCCCCGGCCGGTGCGGGTGCCTTCGGGCAGGGTCCGCAGGGCCTGCAGGCCGCCGGAACCGGCGCCCCCCAGGGCTTCGGCGACGGACCCGCGACCCGCCAGGGCTTCGACTTCGGTGACAACAGCGGCCCCGCGGCCACTCCCCCGCAGCAGCCCGCGGGCAACAAGGGCGGCGGCCGTCGCAGGCCGCAGCTGCCCGGACGCGGTGGTCCGCGTGCCGAGCTGCCCGGTGGCAGCCCGCAGCAGTCCCGGCCGAGCTGGAGCGACGACAACGCGCAGCCGCCGGTGCCGCGCGCGTCCCTCGACACCCCGCGCGGTCACGAGGAACCCGACTCCACTTCGCGTATGCCCCGGATCGACGACCGGCAGGACCCGGCCGCGACCTCGGAAATGCCGCGGATCGACGACCGCCAGGGTCCCGCAGCCACGTCGGGGTTCCCCCGTCCCGACTTCGACGCCCCGCGCCCCGGCGCGAACGCGCCGCAGAACAACGGGCAGAACAACGGTCAGTTCGTCCGCCCCGACGTGTACGGCTCCTCGGGCGCCGCTCCGGCCGTCCCGAACCCGTCCGCCACGGGCCAGTTCGCCACCCCGGGCTACGGCGCCTCCCAGGACCCCTCGTCCACGGGCCAGTTCGCGACGCCCGGCTACGGCGCCTCCCAGGACCCGTCGTCCACCGGCCAGTTCGCCCAGCCGGGTTACGGCAACGGCCAGGGCCCCTCGTCGACCGGCCAGTTCGCGACGCCCGGCTACGGCAACCGCCAGGACCCCTCGTCCACCGGCCAGTTCGAGCGCCCGGCGCCCCCGCAGCAGCGGCCCACGCGTCCGCAGGAGCCCGAGGCGCTGCCGCCGGCGACGGGACCCGGTGACGGACGTACGCCGCTGTACGACACGCTGGAGACCAACTGGTTCCACGGTCAGGCGAACGGCTCCCAGAACGGCTCCCCCAACGGAGCTCACAACGGCGCCCAGAACAACGGCGTCCACACCAACGGCTCGCAGCCCTCGCAGCAGCCGCCGCAGACCCCCACAGCACCACCGCAACGGCCGGCCGCCGCACCGGCCTCCGCCAACTGGCGCACCTCGCCGAACGACGACCTCGTCCGGCAGGCAGAACGCGTCCGTCAACCGTCGGCGGGCGGGGTCACCACCTCAGGCCTGCCGCGCCGCGTCCCGCGAGCCAACCTCGTCGCGGGCACGGCACAGCAGCAACAGCACCAAACTGGTCCGCAGGTCTCCCGTGCGCCTGATGACGTACGCGGCCGGCTGACCAATCTCCGTAGGGGCATTCAGCAGGGTCGACAGGCCGGTACCGGCCAGACCGGCAGCTTCCCCAGCCCCACTCACCAGCAGGAGCGTTAGTTGAGCCCGATGAGCCAGGCGGCACAGAACCTGAACTGGTTGATCACCAACTTTGTGGACAACACCCCCGGGGTGTCCCACACCGTCGTCGTGTCCGCCGACGGGCTCCTTCTGGCCATGTCCGAAGGATTCCCACGCGACCGCGCCGACCAGCTTGCGGCCGTCGCCTCCGGCCTGACCTCGTTGACCGCCGGGGCCTCCCGGATCTTCGAGGGCGGCACGGTGGCCCAGACGGTCGTCGAAATGGAGCGCGGCTTCCTCTTCCTCATGTCCGTCTCGGACGGCTCGTCCCTGGCGGTCCTGTCCCACCCGGAGTGCGACATCGGCCTTGTCGGCTACGAGATGGCGCTGCTCGTCGATCGGGCGGGTGCCGTACTCACGCCGGACCTGCGCGCTGAACTCCAGGGAAGTCTGCTCCACTAAAGGGCCCTGGTTCTAGAGACTGCACGAAATCACCGTCCGGCCGCCACAATCCCCCCACCGGCCCCAACAGACGGCACGAATGACCGACTTGCTGTCCCGCCCGGAGGATTCATGACCCCGCCCACCGCCTCTCATGATCCGTACGCACAGCCGTACGGGGACGAGGGCGACCAGCCGCTGGTACGTCCGTACGCGATGACCGGCGGCCGGACCCGGCCGCGGTACCAACTCGCCATCGAGGCGCTGATCAGCACTACGGCCGACCCCGCGCAGTTGATGGGGCTGCTTCCCGAGCACCAGCGGATCTGCCACCTTTGCCGTGAGGTCAAGTCGGTGGCCGAGGTGTCGGCCCTCCTGTCCATGCCGCTCGGCGTGGCCAGGATCCTCGTCGCGGACCTCGCGGAGGCCGGACTCGTCGCCATTCACCAGCCTGGCGGCGATGAGAACAACGGCGGCGCGCCGGACGTGACTTTGCTCGAAAGGGTGCTCAGTGGACTTCGCAAGCTCTGACGGAGGTCGGACGACCACCTCCGCGAAGATCGTGGTGGCGGGCGGATTCGGCGTGGGCAAGACCACGTTCGTCGGCGCCGTCTCGGAGATCAACCCGCTGCGCACCGAGGCCGTCATGACGTCCGCGTCCGCCGGCATCGACGACCTCACGCACACCGGAGACAAGACGACGACCACCGTCGCCATGGACTTCGGCCGCATCACCCTGGACCAGGACCTGATCCTGTACCTCTTCGGTACGCCGGGTCAGGACCGCTTCTGGTTCATGTGGGACGACCTGGTCCGCGGCGCCATCGGTGCCGTCGTCCTGGTCGACACCCGCCGTCTCGCCGACTGCTTCCCCGCGGTCGACTACTTCGAGAACAGCGGCCTGCCGTTCGTCATCGCCCTCAACGGCTTCGACGGACATCAGCCCTACAACCCCGAAGAGGTGCGCGAGGCGCTCCAGATCGGACCGGACGCCCCGATCATCACGACGGACGCCCGGCACCGTGCGGATGCGAAGAGCGCGCTCATCACGCTGGTCGAGCACGCCCTCATGGCACGTCTGCGCTAGCACTCAAGTCGACAGCTTCATAAGACAGTTGTCGTAGGGACATTGGAGCCGGCTGTGTCGTTTGACACGGTCGGCCACAGTGTTCATAACGTTTCGACATGGAATTCGGTGGACACCGACACGCATCGCGGTCATTCGGTGTCGCTGCGCTCACAAAAGCCCCGTCTTTTGACGGGGCTCGCTCTTTATGACCGTTTTATCTAGGGGATACGTCACCCGGAACCAGCAGTTCCGAGTGTTTGGAAGGGCGCTGCCTGACGTGCTGGAATGCGCTGAACTGCCCAGTAGTCAAGGGCGCTGGAGACACCGCGGCACAACGTAGGTGCCGACGCCGAGAGGTTGTTGGTCGAGTGAGGCGAAGCAAGAACGGTCCCGAGCCGTCGGCACGGGGCAACTTCACCCCGCCGCCGCGCGGCGCGGCGCCCGCACAGGTGCCCGTCCCGGAGCCCACGCCGGCGCCCGCGCCGAGCGGCGGTCGTCTGTCCCCCCGTAACTGGCGCGTACCCACCAGGCTGAACGCGATCCTGCTCATACCTGTGATCGTCGGCCTCATCATGGGCGGCTTCCAGGTGAAGAACTCGATCGACACCTGGCAGGAGGCCCGCGACGCCGAGAAGGTCGCCAAGATCGTGGCGGCCTCCAGCGACTACGCCGAGGCTCTGCTCAACGAGCGCGACGTGTCCGCCGAGCCACTGCTCAAGGGCGACCGGAACAACGCCACGGTCAAGAAGGTCCGCGCGACCACCGACCAGATGGCCGACGCCTTCCACAAGGAAGTCGTCGGCATGCCGGCCAAGCAGGGTCTTGAGCGTCGGCTGAGCCTGGTGGTGAAGGCCGAGCCCCAGCTGGACCAGATCCGCAAGGCCGCCTTCACCAAGTCCATGGACCCGGTGAAGACCGAAGAGGGCTACGTCACCGTCGAGCACCTGCTGATGGAGTTCTCGAACGAACTCGGCCTCGGCACGGGCAACATCACGAGCTACGGCCGTTCGGTGTACGCCATCGCGCTCGCCAAGGGCGCCGAGTCGCTGCAGCGCTCGATCGGCACCCACCTGCTGGTCAAGCCCAGCACCAACACGAAGAACCACGCGCTGCAGGTCACCTCCTTCACCTCGTACGCGTACCTGGAGAACATCGCTCTTCAGGAGTACGTCTCCGGTGGTACCGAGGCGGACGCCGCCCGGCTCACCACGGTGATGGAGCAGAAGACCGCCGAGGGCAAGAGCCAGCTGGCCGCGGCCAAGAGCAAGACCGAGGCCGCGGGCGGGACCTTCGTGGCGCCGCCCGACATGAAGGTGATGATCCAGGCGATCGCCAGCGGCGCCACGCCCACCCAGCTCGCCGCTCAGGGCATCACTCCCGAGACGTGGATGGCCGCCGCCACCCTCAAGTTCCAGGGCTACAGCCAGGTCGAGAACGAACTCATCGACCGGGCCGTCAACGACGCCGGAAGCATCGCCTCCGACGCCCAGCGCCGGGCCTACATCAACGGCGCCATCGTCGTGATCGCCCTGCTCGCCGCCTTCATCCTGGCCGGGCTCATGGCCCGCCAGATGAGCCGCGCGATGCGCCAGCTGCGCAACGCGGCCTTCGGGGTCGCCGAGCAGCGTCTGCCGATGCTGGTCGACCAGCTCTCGCGCACCGACCCGGGCCGCGTCGACACCCGTGTCACGCCCATCCCGATCACCACCACCGACGAGATCGGCGAAGTCGCCCGCGCCTTCGACCAGGTCCACCGCGAGGCCGTCCGGCTCGCCGCCGAGCAGGCCCTCCTGCGAGGCAACATCAACGCGATCTTCACCAACCTGTCGCGCCGCAACCAGTCCCTGATCGAGGGCCAGCTGACCCTCATCACCGACCTGGAGAACAACGAGGCCGACCCGGACCAGCTGGAGAACCTCTTCCGCCTGGACCACCTCGCGACCCGTATGCGCCGCAACGGCGAGAACCTCCTCGTCCTCGCCGGCGAGGAGCCGGGCCGCCGCTGGGACCAGCCGGTGCCCCTCGTGGACGTCCTGCGCGCCGCCTCCTCCGAGGTGGAGCAGTACGAGCGCGTCGAGCTCTCCGGCGTCCCGGAGGCCGAGATCCACGGCCGTGCCGTGACCGACCTCGTGCACCTGCTCGCCGAGCTCCTGGAGAACGCCACCACGTTCTCCTCCCCGCAGACCAAGGTCCGCGTCACCGCGACCCGGCTGCCCGACGGCCGCATCATGGTCGAGATCCACGACAAGGGCATCGGCCTCACCGCCGAGGACTTCGCGGACATCAACCACAAGCTGGCCAACCCGCCGACCGTGGACGCCGCGATCTCGCAGCGCATGGGCCTGTTCGTGGTCGGCCGGCTGTCCGACCGGCACGGCATCCGCGTCCAGCTGCGCCCCTCCGGCGAGCAGGCCGGTACGACCTCGCTCGTCATGCTCCCCGACGCGATCACCCACGGTGGTGGCGGCGGCGAACAGCAGCTCCAGCGCGACGAGTTCACCGTCTCGCAGATCATCCCGGAGCCGCAGGGCTTCCAGCCGGAGCAGGCCTTCCAGTCCCAGGCCCAGCCGATGCGCACCGCCGCCGAACTCGGCTTCGACGACAGCCGCTACACGGAGGTCCCCGACGACATCCGGGAGCTGGACCCCGTCGGGCGCTCGCTGATGCGTGAGGAGCGCCGTGCGGCCCTGGAGGCCCAGGCACAGGGCCAGCCGGAGGCCATCGAGCCGCCGAGGTACCAGGAGGACTTCGAGGCCCCCCAGCCCGCGTACGACGACGCTCAGGCCTCCTACGGCAACGGGCAGCCCGGGTACGACAACGGCCAGGGTGCCTACGAGGAGCAGCAGGCCTCGTACGACCAGCAGACGGCGTACGAGGAACCGCAGCAGGGGACGTACGACGAGACGTACTTCCCGTCGAACGGCGGCTACCCGGAACCCGCGTATGCGGAGCCGGTCCAGGAGGAGCACACGGGAGCCCGGAGTTCCGCTTCGGACACCTTCCCGACCTTCGGCGAGCCGTCCCACCAGGACGACTGGCCGCAGCAGGACTCGTACCGGAACGGCTACCCGTCCGAGTACGCTCCCGAAGCGGAATCTTCGCAGGCCGCTGACGTGAGTGAGCAGGACCGCGTAGGCTTCAGCCGTCCGGGACCGACCTCCTCCGCCCCCCATGCGCTGACCGACGCAGGGCTGCCGCGCCGCGGATCCACCGCGAGCGGCACCAACGGCCAGCGGCCCGTGGACCATGGCGCCCAGGGGGTTCAGGCACCGCCCGCGGCCACCGCGAGCAACGGCGACGGCGACTGGCGTACGTCCAACGACAACCGCTGGCAGCGCGCCGAGCAGCTCAAGAAGCCCAAGGCGGGCGGGGTCACCTCGTCCGGTCTCCCCCGGCGGGTGCCCAAGGCCAATCTGGTCGAGGGAACCGCGGAAACGACCCCACAGGGCGGCCCCCAGGTCTCCCGCGCTCCCGAGGACATCCGGGGCAGGCTGAGCAACCTGCGCCGCGGCGTCCAGCAGGGACGCAATGCAGGTAGTGACACGAACGGCCAGGGCTTCGGTCCTGACAGCACCTACAACCAGGAGCGTTAGTGTGAGCCCGATGAGCCAGGCGGCGCAGAACCTCAACTGGTTGATCACCAACTTCGTGGACAACACCCCCGGGGTGTCCCACACGGTGGTGGTCTCCGCCGACGGACTCCTTCTGGCGATGTCCGAAGGCTTTCCCCGTGACCGCGCCGACCAGCTCGCGGCCGTCGCGTCCGGGCTGACCTCGTTGACCGCGGGCGCGTCCCGCATCTTCGAGGGCGGCAGCGTGAACCAGACAGTTGTGGAGATGGAGCGAGGATTCCTCTTCCTCATGTCCATTTCTGATGGTTCCTCGCTCGCGGTCCTTGCACATCCCGAAGCGGACATCGGTCTCATCGGGTACGAGATGGCCCTTCTGGTGGACCGTGCCGGTACGGTTCTGACCCCGGATCTTCGAGCGGAGCTCCAAGGGAGCCTTCTCAACTAACAGACAGACCGTGCGTTTTGGCGTCCCGGGGCCGTAAGGTTTCGGGACGCGGTCCCACAGTGATGGGTGCCCGGCACAGTCGGAGGAGGAGAAAGTGGCAACACCCCCAGGCGGTTCGTCTTCGGGCAACTGGTCGTACGGCCCCGGCCAGGGGCAGGGCCAGGGTGACGGTTCACAGAACCCGAACCGATACAACTTCCCCTCCGCGCCGAGTCACCGACGCCAGCAGCCGTACGCACCGCAGGGCCCCGGCCCCTCGCCGTACGACCAGCCGCCGGCGCCGCGCATCCAGCCTGTGCAGCCGCAGCGACGCACCCCCGAGGCGGCGCCCGCGGGATCGTCGAACAACCCTCTGGTGCGCCCGTACGCGATGACGGGCGGCCGCACCAGGCCCCGCTACCAGCTCGCCATCGAGGCACTGGTGCACACCACCGCACAACCGCACCAGATGCAGGGCCAGTTGCCCGAACATCAGCGGATCTGCAACCTCTGCCGGGAGATCAAGTCGGTGGCCGAAATCTCGGCGCTGCTGACGATCCCTCTCGGTGTGGCCAGGATTCTCGTCGCCGACTTGGCGGAGGCGGGCCTGGTCGCCATCCATCAGCCCGGCGGCGACGAGAACGCCGGCGGCCAGCCAGACGTGACTTTGCTCGAAAGGGTGCTCAGTGGACTTCGCAAGCTCTAGCGGAGGGCCTTCCCGCTCCACCACGTCCGCGAAGATCGTGGTGGCGGGCGGCTTCGGCGTGGGCAAGACCACGTTCGTCGGGGCCGTCTCGGAGATCAACCCGCTGCGTACCGAGGCCGTCATGACGTCCGCGTCCGCGGGCATCGACGACCTCACGCACACCGGAGACAAGACGACGACCACCGTCGCCATGGACTTCGGCCGCATCACCCTGGACCAGGACCTGATCCTGTACCTGTTCGGCACCCCCGGTCAGGACCGCTTCTGGTTCATGTGGGACGACCTGGTCCGCGGCGCCATCGGCGCGATCGTCCTGGTCGACACCCGCCGTCTCGCCGACTGCTTCCCCGCGGTCGACTACTTCGAGAACAGCGGCCTGCCGTTCGTCATCGCCCTCAACGGCTTCGACGGCAACCAGCCTTACAACCCGGACGAGGTCCGTGAAGCTCTTCAGATCGGCCCCGACACGCCGATCATCACGACGGACGCCCGGCACCGTGCGGATGCGAAGAGCGCGCTCATCACGCTGGTCGAGCACGCCCTCATGGCACGTCTGCGGTAGCGCCTCCGCGCGGCGAAGCAAAAGAAGGGGCGCCCTCTCCGCTCGGTGGAGAGGGCGCCCCTTCTTTTGCCCTGGGACAAAGACAAAGGGACAAAGACAAAGGGAAGGGCCCGCTCTTCACAGAGCGGGCCCTTCCCCGTTGCTGAGGCGCCGGAGGCTAGCCGTGCCAGCTGTGCGGGGCGCGGAAGCCGGGCTCGCGCTCCAGGCGGCGCCAGCCGGCCTTCGCGCGGCCACGGTGGGTGGGGGTGGTGTCCGGCTGGGCGGCGGCGCGGGCCAGGAGGATGGCCGTGATGGCGGCGACTTCCTCGGGCTCGGCGTGGCCCTTCTCGACGCGGATGTCAGGGGTGTCCATAGGTTTCAGTCTCCGTGAGAGAGGTTTCCGCGGCGGTACCGCGGAGGATCCGCAGGGTTACTGCGGGGGGTTGCCGTGCTTGCGGGAGGGCAGGTCCGCGTGCTTGGACTGCAGCATGGCCAGGGAGCGGATGAGCACCTCGCGGGTCTCCGCCGGGTCGATGACGTCGTCGACCAGGCCCCGCTCGGCCGCGTAGTAGGGGTGCATGAGTTCGGCCTTGTACTCCTTGACCATGCGTACGCGCATGGCCTCGGGGTCGGCGGCCTCGGCGATCTGCCGGCGGAAGATGACGTTGGCCGCACCTTCCGCACCCATCACGGCAATCTCGTTGGTGGGCCAGGCGTAGGTGAGGTCGGCCCCGATGGACTGGCTGTCCATGACGATGTAGGCACCTCCGTACGCCTTGCGCAGGATGAGCGAGATCCGCGGCACCGTCGCGTTGCAGTACGCGTACAACAGCTTGGCGCCGTGCCGGATGATCCCGCCGTGCTCCTGGTCAACCCCGGGCAGGAATCCGGGAACGTCCAGGAGGGTGACGATCGGAATATTAAAAGCGTCACACATCTGGACAAAGCGCGCAGCTTTTTCGGAGGCCTCGATGTCCAGCACGCCCGCGAGGGACTGCGGCTGGTTGGCGACGATGCCCACCACCTGGCCGTCCAGACGGGCCAGCGCGCAGATGATGTTGCGGGCCCAGCGCTCGTGGACCTCCAGGTAGTCGCCGTCGTCGACGAGTTCCTCGATGACCTTCGTCATGTCGTACGGCCGGTTGCCGTCCGCCGGGACCAGGTCCAGGAAGACGTCCGAGCGGCGGTCCGCGGGGTCCTGCGAGGTCGCGTGCGGCGGGTTCTCGCGGTTGTTCTGCGGGAGCATCGACAGGAGGTAGCGCACCTCCGCGATGCAGGTCTCCTCGTCGTCGTACGCGAAGTGACAGACACCGGAGGTCTCCGCGTGGACGTCGGCGCCGCCGAGCCCGTTCTGGGTGATCTCCTCGCCGGTGACCGCCTTGACGACGTCGGGGCCGGTGATGAACATCTGCGAGGTCTCGCGGACCATGAACACGAAGTCCGTCAGCGCGGGGCTGTAGGCGGCGCCGCCCGCGCACGGGCCGAGCATCACCGAGATCTGCGGGATGACACCGGAGGCCTTCGTGTTGCGCTGGAAGATGCCGCCGTAGCCGGCGAGCGCGCTCACACCCTCCTGGATCCGGGCGCCCGCGCCGTCGTTGAGGGAGACCAGCGGCGCACCGGCCGCGATGGCCATGTCCATGATCTTGTGGATCTTCGTGGCGTGCGCCTCGCCCAGCGCGCCGCCGAAGATACGGAAGTCGTGCGCGTAGACGAAGACCGTACGGCCCTCCACCGTGCCCCAGCCGGTGACGACACCGTCGGTGTACGGCTTCCTGGCCTCCAGGCCGAACCCGGTCGCCCGGTGCCGGCGCAGCTGCTCGACCTCCTGGAAGGACCCGGGGTCGAGAAGCAGCTCGATGCGCTCCCGGGCGGTCAGCTTGCCCTTGGCGTGCTGCGCCTCGGTCGCCTTCTCGCTGGGTCCTCGCAGCGCCGCCGCACGAATCGCGTGCAGTTCGGCCACGCGCCCGCGTGCGTCCGTGGGTTCGCCTGAGGGTGCGGCCTCATCCAAAACGGTCATGTAGCGACCATACGAAGTCGAACAAGAAAACCGGGCCGTCGACTCCGTACAGTCTCCGGCCCGTTTTCCTGGTACCCCTGAACAGAACCGCGACGGCATGCAGGCGATCTGACTGCTCAGAGGGCATCTGGCTTGTAGAGGTCACACAAAGCCGTGGGCTGAGAGCCCGCTCACATTCGTGAGGGGCCCATGCCATCCCTAGAGTGACACGGAGCCTTGGACGGGACCCGTTCGGCGTACACCGCACCGTCGGCCCGACCCCCGTCCAGGTGGAGCGAGGATACGCAGACCGCCGCGGGAGAGCGGGGAGTGACCACCGGGAAGCGGGTCGCCGAAGCGCGACGTAACGTCGTAAACACATGGCGGATGATGTTGAAACTTGAACGGAATAGGTCTACTGTCTCCCTTGTTGGCCTCGTTGAATCTTCAACAAACTCTCTGCCGCGGTTTTCGGCTTCCCGACGAAACCGCGACCCGTCCCCCTAGGAGCACGTCATGGGCATCTTCGGCCGCAAGACCACCGACACCCCCGCCGCGACCACGACCCCCGCCGCTGTGAGCCCCGAACTCGCGGCGCTCACGGGCGCATACACGATCGACCCGTCCCACTCGGAGATCGGTTTCGTCGCCCGTCACGCCATGGTGACGAACGTCAAGGGCTACTTCAAGGACTTCGACGGCACCCTGCACCTGGACGGCACCGACCCGTCCAAGTCCACCGCCACGATCGACGTCAAGATGGAAAGCATCGAGACGGGCTCCGCGGACCGTGACGGCCACCTGAAGAGCTCCGACTTCTTCAAGATCGACGAGTTCCCGACGATGACCTTCCGCTCCACCAAGGCGGAGGCCCTCGGCGGCGACGACTACCGGATCACCGGCGACCTGTCGATCCTCGGCGTCACCAAGCCGCTCTCCATCGACCTGGAGTTCAACGGCTCCGCGAAGGACCCCTTCGGCAACGAGCGCGTCGGCTTCGAGGGCAAGGCGGAGATCCTGCGCTCCGAGTGGGGCCTCACCTGGAACGCGGCCCTGGAGACCGGTGGCGTCCTCGTCTCCGACAAGATCAAGCTGACCTTCGACATCTCGGCGATCAAGAACGCCTGAGCCCTCGACTCACGCCGGTGCCCTGAGCGCGCCCGCCCTCTGACTCCCCCAGCGGGAGGGCGGGCGCTCGGCATGCCCGCGTTCGCCGCCCCGCCGTCTGGCTAGTCGGGTGGGTTCGGGTGGGCGAGGCCGAGGTCGTAGGCGAGGATGACCGCCTGGACGCGGTCGCGGGCTCCCACCTTCGCCAGGACCCGGCCGACATGGGTCTTCACGGTGGATTCCGCGACGACCAGGCGCTCGGCGATCTCGCTGTTGCTCCAGCCCTGGCCGATGGCGACGAAGATCTCGTACTCCCGTTCGGTGAGAGCGCGCACCCGGGGGTCGTCCGCCGCCCTCGGACCCGACGCACCCGGCCGGCCGGACGCATCCCGGGGCAGATGCTTGGCATAGGCGTCGAGGAGGCGGCGGGTCAGTGCGGGGGCGATCACCGCGTCGCCCGCCGCGACCGCGCGGATGCCGGCCAGCAGTTCCTCGGGGTGGGCGTCCTTGAGGAGGAATCCGCTGGCTCCCGCGCGCAGCGCCGCGTGGGCGTATTCGTCCAGGTCGAACGTGGTCAGGATGAGGACGCGGGAGCGGTCGCCGGAGGCGACCACGCGGCGGGTGGCCTCGATGCCGTCCATGCCGGGCATCCGTACGTCCATGAGGATCACGTCCGGGCGCAGTTCGGCGGCCCTGCGCACGGCGTCGGCGCCGTGGGCCGCCTCGCCGACGACCTCGGTGTCGGGGGTGCTCTCCAGGAGCATCCGGAAGCCGAGGCGTTGCAGTGGCTGGTCGTCCACGATGAGCACGGTGGTCACACCGCACCGCCTGTGGCGGCCGGCGGGGTGACATCGGTCTCGGCCGGGGTCTCGGCCGGGGTCTCGGCCAGGGTCTCGGCCAGGGGGGTGAGGTCGAGGGTGGCCCGCACCGTCCATCCCCCGCCGGGGGCGGGTCCCGCGGTGACGGTCCCGTTGTAGAGGGCTGCGCGTTCTCTCATGCCGGCGAGTCCGTGTCCTTCCTCCTGGGACGGCTCGGGAGGGACGGTACCGCCGCCCCGGCCGGTGTCGTGGACGTCGATGTGCAGCCGCGTGTCCTTGACGCCGACCGCGAGCTCGACGCGGGTGTCGTGGCCCGCGTGCTTGAGAGCGTTGGTGAGTGCTTCCTGCACTATGCGGTACACCGTCAGCTGGACCCCGCGGTCCAGGGTGTCCAGCTCGCCGCCCGTGCGGTAGACGACCTGGGGACCGGCGGCGCGGATCCGGGCACACAGGGCGTCGATGTCCGCGATGCCCGGCTGGGGGCTGAGCTGGGGCGCGGCGGGGGTCTGGGTCTGCTCGCGCAGCACGCCGAGCATGCGGCGCAGTTCGCCCAGCGCCTGACGCCCGGTGTCACCGATGAGCAGCAGGGCCTGCTTGCCGCGTTCCGGTGCGATGTCGCTCGCGTAGGCGCCACCGTCGGCGAGCGTGATGATGACGGAGAGGTTGTGGCCGACGATGTCGTGCATCTCGCGGGCCACCCGGGTGCGTTCGGCGGCGGCGGCGAGCTTGCTGCGCTGGTCGCGTTCGATCTCCAGGCGGGTCGCACGGTCGCGCAGGACGGCGAGCTGGGCGCGCCGGATCCGTACGGCCAGACCGAGCGCGACCGCCGCGGTGATCGTGCTGAACAGGAAGAACAGCGCGTCCAGGACGGACACGGCGGACGGCAGCCGCAGGGCGACCAGGCCGAGGGCGGCCGCGGTGACCGCGCAGGCCACCGGCAGCCGCCGGAGCGGTCCGTGCAGCACCAGGCTGTAGAGGGCGATCAGCAGGGCGACGTCGGCACGCAGCCAGACTCCCAGCGCCACCTGGACGAAGAGCACCGCGGCGATCACGGCGAAGGCGAGTGACGGCCTTCGCCGCCGCCACAGCAGCGGCAGGACCAGTCCGGCCTGCAGGGCGACGGTCACCGGCCAGGGCAGGTGGGTGACCTGGGTGTCGAAGGCGTGTCGTCGGCCGTCGTCGTCGTGCACCAGGTCCGGCACGCAGAACATCAGCGCCACGACCACGATGACGCCCGTGTCCAGGACCCACGGATGGTTCCGGTCGCCCTGCTTGAGCCGTCGGCCGAGCCGGGACAGCCCACGGGCCAGGGGGTGGTTCCACGGGAGCTCCGCCTCCGCGAGGGGCAGGTCGGAGGGTGCCCCTGGGTGGGCGGTGTCGTCGATGCTCATGGGGGTCACTCGTCCGCGTTCATGGGTGTCACCTGTCCATTGTGTGTCCGGCCGCCTCCCCGTCCGCGTGTCTCTCCGGGTGCTTCTCCATCAGGCGTCAGGCGTCAGGCGTCGGTGCGCAGGAGGCGGTAGGCGGCGCCCGCCAGGGCGAGCACGGTCCAGCCGAGGAAGACCAGGAGCCCGGCCGTGGGCGCGAGGGTCGTCGAGTCATGGGTGAGCGCGAACATCGACTGGCCCGCGTTGCTGGGCAGGTAGGGGCTGATGTTGTCCTGCCACGAGGTGGGCAGCAGCGAGATCAGGCCGGGGATCAGCATCAGCGAGGCGACCAGGACCGATATGCCGCCGGCGACCGAGCGCAGCAGGGCGCCCAGGGCGGTGCCGATCACGCCGACCAGGCCGAGGTAGAGGCCCGCGCCCAGCAGGCTGCGCACGACACCGGAGTGGGAGATCGTGAGGGCCGCCGGGGTGCCGGAGACGATCCCGCTGGTGATCATGAACGCGACGAAGACGCCGATGGTGGAGACGACGAGGGCGACCAGGCCGAACACCGCCGACTTGGACCACAGCACCGGCAGGCGGCGCGGGACGGCGGCCAGCGTGGAGCGGATCATGCCGGTGGAGTACTCGCCGGCGGTGACCAGCACGCCCAGGACACCGAGCGCCAGCTGGGCGAAGTTCGTGCCGAACACGGAGAGGCTGAGCGCGGTGGCCGTGGCGTCGTCCGGGCGCAGCCGCTCACCGGAGTTGATCTGGGACTTGTAGTGCGCGGCGGCGATCACGCCGAACGCGACCAGGAACAGCAGGCCCAGACCGAGGGTGATCCAGGTGGAGCGCAGGGACCACAGCTTGGCCCACTCCGAGCGCAGCACGCGTCGGCCGGTGACCTTGTACTCGGGACGTGCGGTCCGCGCCGGTGCGGGCGCGGAACTGTCGGTGACGGTGATGGTGGTGCTCATGCCGCCCTCCCAGGGGCCTCGACGGTGGCGGTGGCGTGGTACTCGACGGCGTCCCGGGTCAGGTCCATGAAGGCCTGTTCCAGCGAGACGGTCCGCGAGCTGAGCTCGAACAGGGGGATGCCGTGCTCGGCGGCCTTGAGACCGATGGCCCGCGCGGACAGGCCCGTCACGTGCAGTTCCTCGGAGCCGACCTCGCCGGTGATCTCGACGCCGGGGCCGGCCAGCACCTCGCGCAGGCGGCCCGACTGGTCGGAGGCCACGGTCACGGTGTCGCCGCCGGCCTGCTGGACCAGCTCCTGCACGGTGGTGTCGGCGAGCAGGCGCCCGCGGCCGACGACGATCAGGTGGTCGGCGACCAGCGCCATCTCGCTCATCAGGTGCGAGGAGACGAAGACCGTACGGCCGTCCGCCGCGAGTCCGGTCAGCAGGTTGCGGATCCACAGCACGCCCTCGGGGTCCAGTCCGTTGACCGGCTCGTCGAGCATGATGGTGGCCGGGTCGCCGAGGAGCGCGGCGGCGATACCCAGCCGCTGGCCCATGCCGAGGGAGAAGGCGCCCGCGCGCTTCTTGGCCACGGACTGCAGACCGGTCAGCTCGATGACCTCGTCCACCCGGCGGCGCGGAATGCCGTGGGTGTAGGCCTGCGCCATCAGGTGGTCGAACGCGGAGCGGCCGGGGTGGATCGACTTGGCCTCCAGCAGCGCGCCGACCTCCTGGAGCGGTGCGGTGTGCTCGGCGTAGTGCTTGCCGTTGACCGTCACGCTGCCGCCGGACGGCGCGTCCAGTCCGACGATCATGCGCATGGTGGTGGACTTGCCCGCGCCGTTCGGGCCCAGGAAGCCGGTGACCGTGCCGGGCCTGACGACGAAGTCGAGCCGGTCGACCGCCGTCTTCTCCCCGTACCGCTTCGTCAGCTGATGTGCCTCGATCATCGCTCTTCCCTCACGCTCGGGGGGCCTGACCCCGCCTGACTGCTCACTCGCCACGCTAGGGGCCCGCGGACCGGGATCCGTGGTACCCGGGAGCTCAATGAGGTGCGGCCCGTAGTACCGAGGTACCACGGGGCCATGCGTGGGGGATGACGTCACCTCCCGCATACGCCCTGGTGGTTACGGAGGTCACGGGCCCTCCCCTACAGTCGCCCGCGTGACTGATCTCGCCTACCTCACCGCGGTCCGGGAGTCGTACGACAGGGTCGCCGCCGACTACGCCGAACAGGTCAAGACCCCGGCGCGGCTGGATCCGCTGTCGCGCGCGATGCTCGTCGCGTTCGCCGAGATGGTGCGGACGGCCGACGTCGGCGCCCTCGCGGATCTGGGATGCGGGCCCGGCCTGGTGACGGCCTATCTCGCCGACCTGGGGGTGTCGACCTTCGGCATCGATCTCTCGCCCGCGATGGTCGAGCTGGCTCGTCGGGCCCACCCGGGTCTGCGTTTCACCGTCGGGTCGATGACCGAGCTGCCCCTCGAGGACGACGAGCTCGGCGGCATCCTCGCCTACTACTCCGTCCACCACACGCCACCGGAGTTTCTGCCCGTCGTGTTCGCCGAGTTCCGTCGCACGCTCGCGCCCGGCGGCCGTCTGATGATCGCCGGTTATGTGGGAGCCGGAGAACGTCTGCGTCCGACGCAGGCGTACGGCGGCCATCCGGTGTCCTTCGAGTCCTACCTGTTGCCGCCGGACCGGGTTGCCGAGCTGTTGGAGCAGGCCGGGCTCGTCGTCACCGCGCGGCTGGTGCAGGAGCCCGGCGAGGGAGCCAAGAGGACGGTCGCCACGTTCCTCGCCCGAAAGCCGGAACGGTCATGAGCTCGGATGCCGACAACACCACAGCGCAACACGCCCAGCCAGCCGCTAGCCCTTCAGGCGTTCCCGCAGTTCCTCGACATCGGTGAGGAACCAGGTCTGCCGCCCCCGGTTGCACTCACGGACGAAGTCCCGCAGCGCCGAACTGGCCTCCGTGTGACGGGAGATGTCGCCGAGGACGACGAGTGCCATCCGGTAGTTGGCGAACTTCTGGACGATGCCACCGGCCACGCGGGTACGCAGCTGAAAGAACGCCTCGTCGAACCGCTCGGCGGGAATGACCACCCACTGGGCACCCTGGTAGGAGGCGTTGCCGATGAGATCCAGGACGTCGCCCTCGCCTCCGATGACCTCGCCCTCGGGGGCACACATCATCACGGGCACGTCATGGATCGTCTGCAGGGTGCTCATGAGGATCGAGGCTAGGCGTGAAGGCGCTGTGGGGGCCACGGATTTCTCGGCTACGCGTCCCGGCGTGTGAATATCGCGCCGCCCACCAGCAGCATCCCCAGCGCGTATGCCGCCAGCACCCCCAGCCCCGGCCAAGGGCCTATCGGCAGGCGGGCGAGGTCCTTCGTCGCGCGGATGGCGAGGCCCGCCGGTAGGGGCGCCCAGCGTTCGAGGCGGTCCTTCCAGGTGGGTGAGCCCAGGAGGTCCGATATGAGCGGGACCACGTAGAGGACTCCCAGGCCCGTGGTGATCGCCGCCGCGCTGTCGCGGAGCAGGACCGCCAGCCCCAGGCCCAGGAGGGCTATGAGGATCAGGCAGAGGGTGGAGCCGAGGGCGGCGCGGAGGGTGGGGGTGTCGGTGAGGGAGAGGAGGGGGTAGCCCGCCTCGGGGGTGAAGCCGTTGCCCGGGAGGATCCAGCGGGCCGTGGCGAGGGAGGCGAGGATCGCCGTGCCGGCCGCGATGCCCGTCGCCACGGCCAGCACCGCCGCCTTCGACGCCAGGACCGCCGCCCGGCGCGGGATCGCCGTCAGCGTCGTCCGTACGGTGCCCGTGCCGTACTCCGCCCCCATCGACAGGGCGCCCAGGACAAGGACGGTCGCCTGGCCGAGCCACACACCCGTCAGGGCGAGCTTCACCGTGTCCTCGTGGCAGGCCGCGGCGCTCGCGCACTCCCGGGTGCTGACCGAGGACACCGCGGCCGTGCCCACCGCGAAGGTCAGGGCCACCGTGGCGGCCAGCAGCAGCCAACTGCTGGGCAGCGTGCGGAGTTTGGTCCACTCGGCGTGGAGTGCGCGAAGTGCGGGCCGTGTGCGGAGTGCGGGGTGGGGTGCGGGGTGGGGTGCGGGGTGGGGTGCGCGCCCCGCGGGGTGGGCGCGGAGTGCCGGCCTCGCGCGCCTCATACGTCCCTCCTGCGCAGGCGCCAGGCCGCGAGGGCGAGCGCCACGGCCACGTACGCACACAGCACGGCGAAGCCGTTCCACGGGGCCATGGGGTAACAGCCGCTCTCCGGGAGGCAGTTGTGCTGCACCTGGGGGTAGTACGTCCTGCCCTGCTGGACCGCGAAGGCCGCCGCCGGGGTCGCACTCAGCAGCCAGTGCCCGACCGGGAGCGGGAGGGCGAAGGCGAGGATCTGCGGCAGGATCACGAGGACCACGACGGCCGTGATCGCGCCCGCGCTGTTACGGAGTATCGCTCCCAGGGCGAGGGCGAGGACCGCCACCAGGGACAGCAGTGCCGCGCTGCCCACCACCGCGCGCAGTGCGGGTGAGTCGAGGAGTGACAGGTCGGGGTAGGCGGGTGGCGCGAAGCCGTGGGAACGCATCGTGCTTTGGGCCAGGAGGAAGGTGATCGCCGTGGCCGGAAGGCTGATGGCGAAGGTGACGCCCCCGATCACCAGGGCCTTCGCGGTGAGGACCCGCGCGCGGCGCGGGGTCGCCGTGAACGTCGTACGGATCATGCCGCGCTTGTACTCGGTCGTGATGAACAGGGCCCCCAGGGCGACCATGAAGAGGACGGCCACGAAGACGCCCTGGAAGCTCATCTGGACGATGTCGCTGCCGGTCTCGTCGGGGGCGATGTCGCCCTGGCCGGTGAGGGTGTAGACACCGGTCGCGGAGACGGTGGTGGTGCCCGGCTCGGCGCGGGCGGGGCCGGATTGCGGGGTGTCCGGGTCGTTCGGATCGGGGGCGCCCACGTCCGTGCTCGTCCAGGCCGCCGAGCCGGTCGCGGTGGCGCCGCTCAGGGCCAGGTGGTCGAAGGTCGCCCCGGCGGTCGCGCCGCCGGCCGTCTCCGACGTGCCGCCGAACGAGCGGCGCAGGTTGTTGTGCAGCGGTGAGGCGACGAACAGGCCCGCCTGTGCCGTGTTCGGCAGCTCCGGCAGGGTGACCGAGCCGACCTTCGTCCAGTGGGCGCCGTCGGAGGACTCGTATCCGGTCAGGCGGGTGCCCGAGCGGGTGATGCGCAGCCAGTGCGGGGCCGTGCCGGAGGCGGCACTGCCCGCCTTGTCCTGCGTGAAGTTCCACTGGAGGCGGACGCCGTGGTCGGGGGTGAGCATCAGGGCCGCGTACGGGCTGCCGGCCTTGGTGCTCGCCTTGACCAGCACGCCGGCCTTCGCCCACGGCTCCGGGTCCCGGCCGCCGCCACCCTTCAGGTCGGACACGCGGACCGTCACGGCGCCGTCCGCCGGGAGCGACTGGTGGACGTAGTGGAAGCTGTCGTTGACGCGGCTGCCGTCGGGCCCGACGGTGAGCGGGTGCTCGTTGGAATCGTCGACGGAGCCGCTCGCGGCGAGCTGGGAGATGGCGACCGTGACCGCGGCCGCCACGACGAGCGCCAGCACCCACACGCGTACCGTCCAGAACTTGCTCCATTCCGCGCGCAACAGGCGTCCGAATCCCTCGCGGGCGGGCTTGAGCGGAGAACGGTAGGGAGTGAAGGTCGAGGTCATCGGGTCACCTCGCCGTCCGTCAGGTCCGGAGTCGACGTGAACTCCGCCGCGTCCCTGGTGAGCTCCATGTACGCCTCCTCCAACGAGGCCCGGTGCGCGCCGACCTCGGCGAAGGGGACGCCGGCCGCGGCGAGCAGCGCGACGATCCGCTCCGCGGGCAGACCGGTGACCGTGAGGGTGTCGGCGCTGGTGACCGCGACCGTGCCGCCCTCCCGGGTGAGCAGCTCCATCGCCTCCGTGCGGGCGCCCGTGCGCAGAGCCACGCGGTCGCCGGACGCGGCGGCGAGCAGGGTGGCGACGGACGTGTCCGCGATGAGGCGGCCGCGTCCGACGACCAACAGGTGGTGAGCGGTGTCCTCCAGCTCGCTCATGAGGTGGCTGGAGACCAGGACGGCGCGGCCCTCCCCGGCCAGCCGGCGCAGCAGGCCGCGGATCCACTGGATGCCCTCGGGATCGAGGCCGTTGACCGGTTCGTCGAGCAGGAGCACCGGAGGATCTCCGAGCAACGCGGCCGCTATGCCCAGGCGTTGGCGCATACCGAGTGAGTAGCCGCCCGCGCGGCGGCGGGCGGCCTGATCCATGCCCACCTGTTCGAGTACCTCGTCGACCCGGCGCAGGGGCAGCCCGTGCGAGTGCGCCAGCCAGCGCAGATGGTCGCGTCCGCGCCGACTGGGGTGCAGGGCGGCCGCGTCGAGGAGCGCGCCGACCTCCAACAGCGGTGAGCGCAGGGCGTGGTAGGGACGGCCGCCGATGAGCGCGCGCCCCTCGTCGGGAGTGTCCAGGCCGAGCACGGCCCGCATGGTGGTGGACTTGCCCGCCCCGTTCGGACCCACGAAACCGGTGACCTGTCCCGGCCGGACGGTGAAGCTGAGTCCGTCGACCGCGACGGTCCGCCCGAACCGCTTGCGCAGGTCCTGGACTTCGATCGTTGCATCGCTCATGCCAGCGAGATTAGGGACGGGCGGGCCTCGACGTCGTCCCGCCACGGAGCCGTCTTCGGCGCCCCTGTCACGAGGGACGGATCGTCGGCCGGGTCCCCCGTGCGAGGGAGAAACCCCAGGGTGACGCGCCGCGGCGCGTCCGACGGCACAATGGCGGCATGGGCGAGGACACGGCGCGACGCGGCGAAGGAATCGCGGGGGTGCGGAAGTTGCTGCGGCACTTCCCCGCCTCCGTGACCTACCCGGTTGCCCTCGCGCTCCTCGCCTGCGCCGAGGTCCTGGTCCGACTCGGGGGCCTGCGCGAGAACCTGTCGCTCGCCCTGCTGCTCGGGGTCTGCACCACCCTTCCGCTCACCTTCGTGCTCGGCGCCGACCGGGTCCTGCCGGCACGGGCCGGGGCCGCCGTGGCCGTGACCTCGGCGGGCGTGCTGGCGCTGGCGCCGTTCCGCACCCTCACGCTGGCCGGGGTGGCGGCCCAGCTGGCCTCGGTGTACTGGCTGGGACGGGCGGGGGCGCCCCGGCTCAGCGGAATACTCGTCGTGCCGTATGTCGTGCTGGCTCTCGTCAGTCAGGACGACCTCACCACCCGGGTGATGGCCGTGCTGGTGGCCACGCTCGCCTCGGCGGCGGCCGCGACGGGCATCACGCACCACGTCCGCAGCGCCGCGCTGGCCCACAGCGCGACGGAGCGGGCCTTCGCGGACACGCTCCTCGCCCACGCCGCACGGGGTGAACGGGCGCGCATCGCACGGGAGTTGCACGACGTGGTCGCGCACCACATCTCGATGATCGCCGTGCAGGCCGAGACGGCCCGGCTGACCACGGCAGGGCTCCCGGCCGACGGCGCCACCCGGCTGCTCGCCATCGGGGACACCGCGCGGACCGCGCTGACGGAGATGCGGCGCCTGCTGGGGGTGCTGCGGGAGGACGCCGACACGGGGGTCAACCGGCGTCCGCAGCCGGGGCTGCGCCAGCTCCTGGAGCTCGTCGACGAGTCCCGGGACGCCTCCGGCTCCCGTACGCGGCTGATCGTCAGCGGGCCGGTCGCCCCGCTCGACCCGGGCATCGAGGTCACCGCGTACCGGATCGTGCAGGAAGCCCTCACCAACGCCCGCCGGCATGCTCCGGGTGCCGCCGTCGACGTCGAACTTCGGTACGCGGAGGACGACTTGGCGATCCGTGTGCGCGACAACGGGCCGGGGCCCGCGTCCCCGATCGCCGGGCACGGCCTGCTCGGCATGCGCGAGCGGGCCGCCACGGTCGGAGGCACCCTGCGCACCGGTCCTGCGCGTGGCGGAGGCTTCCTGGTCGAGGCGTGGCTGCCGGTGCGGGCGGAGGCTCTCGTATGACGACCGCCGTAGAGGCCTCGGAAGCCGAAGGACGGGTTCCTGCCGTGCGGATCGTGGTGGCCGACGACCACGAGGTGGTGCGCGCCGGATACGCCGGACTTCTCGCCACCCAGGCGGACTTCACCGTCGTCGGCACGGCGCGCGACGGCGCCGAGGCGGTGCGGGTCTGCCGGGAGCGGCGTCCCGACGTGGTCCTCATGGACGTACGGATGCCGGTCATGGACGGGATCCAGGCCACCGCCGAGCTGATGGGTCCGGAGGCCGGGGACACGCCGCGCGTACTCATCCTCACCACCTTCGATCTGGACGAGCATGTGTATGACGCGCTCGCGGCCGGGGCGAGCGGGTTCCTGCTGAAGGACGTGACGGCGGAGCGGCTGTTCGAGGCGGTACGGGTCGTGGCCGCCGGGGAGGCGCTGCTCGCGCCCGTCATCACCCGGCGGCTGATCGCCGAATTCGCCCGGCTCAAGCCCAGGGCGCCGACGGGGACAACGCTCGGCGTGCTCACCCCGCGCGAGACGGAGGTGTTGCGGCTGCTGGCGGAAGGGCTGTCCAACCCGGAGATCGCCGCGCGGCTTCAGGTGGGCGAGGAGACGGTGAAGACCCATGTCAGCCGGGTGCTGTCCAAGCTGGGGCTGCGCGACCGTACGCAGGCGGTCGTGACGGCGTACGAGACGGGACTGGTCGTGCCGCGTGCGGCGGCTCCGGAGGCGTTCGGGCGGCAGGATCCGCGGGGGGAGGGCGAGCGCGGGATGAGACCGAGCGGGGAGGGACTGCGTGGACAGGGGTCGCGGGGTTAGTCAGGCGGGGCTGGGGGCCGGTGTGCGGCGGCGTGGGATCGGCAGAACGCAGCAGGCCGACGCGATCGCCAGGACCGCGCCGACTGCGATCGCCGCGAGACGGGTGGGCAGCAGGTCCTGCGCGTCCTGGCCGAAGTAGCCGAGGAGGAGGGAGAGGGCGGTGGTCATGCCGGCGGCCCAGTAGGCGTGGTTCAGCGGACGTAGCCACAGGGCGACGGCCAGTACGGCGAAGATCAGGACGACGGAGGTCCGGCCGGTGATGCCGGCGGCGGCCACCGCGGTGGCGAGCAGTGTGCCGGCGCAGGCGCCGACCAGGCGTTCGACTCCCTTGCGTATGACGTCGGCGCGACCGCGGTTGCCACTCGCGACCACGTACACCGTCAGGACCATCCACGGCCAGTGGTGGTCGAAGAGGAGCCGTCCGAGGGTGAAGGCAGCGGCGACGGCGGCGGCCATCTGCCACGCCATACGGGTGCTGGGCACGGGACGCAGTCGGGAGGCTCGTCGGGGGCGGTCCGGTTCCGGGTCGGGCTGCCAGGGGCCGAGGTGGTCGGCGGACATGTGGACCAGCCAGACGCAGCCGCATGCCAGCAGCCCGATCACCGCCGACCAGCCCCAGCTCACCAGCGCGCTCTGGGCCCCGGGCGGCAGCGCGGGGCCGGGGACGACGAGCAGGGCGACCAGCGGCAGCGTCATCAGCGTGCCCGCCTTCGTCGCGGCCGGGCCGAAGCGGCGGATCCAGATCGGCAGGGAGATGGCGAGGGTGAACACCGCGGCGCCGAGTGCGTAGTGGTCGGCGATCAGGTGGCCGAGCAGGGTCGCCGCGCCGGCCAGGGCGGGCAGCAGGACGCAGGCGATGAGGCGACCGCGGGCGTCGGCGGTCCGTTGGGTGCGGGCCAGGGTGAGGGTCAGCGCGACCGCGAGGACGAGGACGTCCGTGTGCAGTGCGGCGGCGTCCTCCAACCACAGGGCGAGGGAGTAGCAGAGCAGCACGGCCGTCATGGTCAGCGTTGCTTCGTAAGCATCGCGTATGCATTTGACGGGCATAGTGCCGATGGTAGGGGAATTTTGGGTGGTGATTAGTAAGTTTTCACTTACGATATGTGGATGGATCATCTCTCCTACGCGGCCCAGGTCCGGCGTGGTGTCGTCAGGCTCAACCGGCGGCTGCGGCAGGAGCGGGGCGAGGGCAGCCTCAGTCCGAATCAGCTGGGGGTGCTGGGGCACTTGCGTCGGCACGGGGCGGCGACGCCCGGCGAGGTCGCGGCGGCCGAGCGGCAGCGGCCGCAGTCGTTGACCCGGGTCTTCGCCGAGCTGGAGTCGGACGGGCTGATCGCGCGGACGGCCGACAGCGCGGACCGGCGCCAGTCCGTGCTGACGCTCACCGCGGAGGGGCTGCGGGCGCTGGAGCGGGACATGGCCGAGCGGGATGCCTGGCTGGCGGCGGCGCTCGGCACGTTGAACGAGACCGAGCGTGAGGTGTTGCGACTGGCGGGCGCGCTGATGGACCGCCTTGCGGATACCGAGCCTCGGGGGACTTCGTCCGGGACGGCTGCGCTGTAGAAGGCTTTGGCCGGGACTGCTGCGCTTCAGATCTGTCGGGGGCTGCTGCGCTTCAGATTTGTCCGGGGCTGCTGCGTTTCAGATTTGTCGACTGCTTCGTTTCAGAAGCCTTCGTTTCAGAAGCCGCTGCCGAAGTCTCCGCCTCCTCCGCCGCCGAAGTCGCCGCCACCGCCGTCCCCGAAACCGCCGCCGAAGTCGCCGGGGTCGAAGTCGGAGCCGGAGACGTCACCGCCGCTGTAACCGCCGAAGTCTCCGTAACCGGAGCCGTAGTCGGACGCGTAGGAGGGGGTGGCCATCACGCTGCCGAGCAGGGTGCCGACGAGGAGGCCGGGGAGCAGGCCGCCGCCGAAGTAGCCGCCCGCCCAGGGGCCGTAGGCCGGGCCGGCGTCCCAGTACGGGCGGCGGCCGTAGTCGGTGTCGACCTCGCGGACCGCCGGGGCGCGGCCGTCCGCCAGACGGGCCTGGTCCGCCGCGCAGACCGGGACCTCGCGGGGAGCGCCGCCTGCCGGGGTCCACGTCGCGTCGGCGACCGACGGGCCGTGTCGCGGGTCGAAGAAGCAGGGGGCGCGGCGTTCGGGCAGGGGCCTGCCCTCGCGACGTGAGGACAGGAGCGCGAGCGAGAAGCGGCCGTCCTCCAGGGACTGGGTGACGGCGCGCACGTCCTCCGGGCGGCGGGCCGCTGCCATGGACGACTTCGCCTGTTCGTAGGCGTCGAGCGCGCGTTCGTAGTCGGCGCGCATCGCGTCGTCGGCGCCGGCCTCGGCGGGGTGGAAGTCGAGCCGGTCGAGTTCCTCGCCGAACGCGGTGATGTCCTCGTCGACGACCACGCGGAGTTTGTCCAGGGCTTCCTGTTGTTCCTGCTCTTTGCGGCGACGGTTGCGGCGTACGAGGGTGTAGGCGCCCGCGCCGCCGGCCACGACTACCGCGGCCACCGCGATGAGGGCGCCGGTGGAGACGCCGTTTCCGTCGGCCGAGCCCCAACTCTTGGGGGCCGAGCCGTTGATGTTGGCCAGGGCGCGGTCCGTGAAGTTGTTCAGCTGGGTCTTCGTGGGTTCGCCCTGGACGCTGGTGACGAGGTTCTGGACGGCGGTGCGGGGCATGACCGCGGTGTCGGCGCGGGCGTCGAAGCGGGTGCCCAGTCTGATGGCGTACAGGCCTGTGATGCCGGCGTCGGTGCGGAGGTTCTGGAAGAGGTTCTGGGTGGGGAAGTCCGCGGGGAGGACGGCCACGAAGACGGGCTTGTTCGCGTTCTTGATCTTCTTGGCCAGGGTGTCGGCGTCCGCCTTGGAGAGTTGTGCGGAGGCTGCTGGGTCCACGTAGACGGGGCTCTTGCGGAGGGCTGCCGCCACTGTTCCCACGTCTGTGGTCGCGTAGGCGGGGGGTGCGGTGAGAGTGAGTGCCGTGAGGGCGGCGAGAGTCAGCGCGATCAGCAGTCCGCGGAGTCCTCGGATCAGTGCGGCCTTCATATCTTCGAAGCTACCTGAACGTGCGTAAAACTGGGCATTGGGGCTGATGGGAGTGGGGTGACCTGAGGGGTTCTCGCCCCCGCCGCCCCTACCCATTCCCATCCCCCAGGGGCTCCGCCCCTTCGACCCCACCAGGGGCTCCGCCCCTGGACCCCCGCTGCCCGAAGGGTTCGTCCTCAAACGCCGGACGGGCTGAAGATGCGCGCAGCGCCCCTTGAGGGGCGCGGGGAACTGCGCGGCCCGCCCCCACCGGCCGGCAGCCGAGCGACCAGGGGTGGGCGGGGAATCGGGGCGAAGCCCCGCCCAGGGGCGCGGGGAACTGTGTGATCAGCCCCCACGCCCCCGCCGCGCATCAGCCTCTGGCCGTCACCTGGCTCGGTAGGCCTCCAGGAGTTTGGTCAGTGCTTGGGTGTAGTGGGCGGTCAGGAGTAGGTGGTCGGCTTCTGCGAAGGGTTTGGCGAGGGCTGGGGTGATGGTTGAGCCTGTGCTCTGCTGGACCAGGAGGCGGGCCTTGGTGACCGCGGCGCGGCCCAGTCGCGTCGAGCCGGTCCGGTCTGCCGCCCGAGCGGCGAGGGTGAGGGCCTTGAGTGTGGCCTCGCCGCCCCCGGGGACCTTCGTGAGTGTGGTCAGGCCCCAGCCGTAGGGGAACTGGGGATCGTAGGACGCGTCGCCGACGTTGATCGGGAGCTGGGTCTCCGACTTGGGCCAGGTGACGGGGAGCTGGCCGGTGAAGGCGCGCTTGCCGTACAGGACGTCCGCCACGCCGTCGCCCTCCGTGCCGGGCAGCCACGAGGCCACCAGGGCGTCGATCTCACCCAGGCGGTCGCCGATGAGCTGCGGGCGGCCCGAGACGATCAGGACCGCGCACTTCATGGCGGCGCACACCTTGTCCACAGCGGCCTGGTCGGCGGGGGTCAGAGCGAGGTCGTTGCCGTTGCCCACATCGCCGACGCCCTCCGCGTAGGGGGTCTCGCCCACGACGACCACACCCACGTCGTAGCCGGACGTCGGTGCCGAGGCGTCCTTCGAGTAGGTGACGTCACCGCCGGCGTTCCGCATGCCCTGCAGGATCGTCGTACCGTCCGTGTGCTTCCCGGACGCGCCCTGCCAGGTGATCGTCCAGCCGCCGGTCTGGTTGCCGAGGTCGTCGGCGTTCGAACCGGCCACGTACACCTTCTGGGACTTCTTCAGGGGCAGTACGCCGGTCGCGTTCTTCAGGAGGACCTGGGACTTGGCCGCCGCCTCGCGGGCGACCGCCCGATGGCCGGTGGAGCCGATCTGGGCCGCGCCGCTCGTGTCCGCGTACGGCTTCTCGAAGAGGCCGAGTTTGAACTTCTGGGTGAGGATGCGGGACACGGCGTCGTTCACCCGCGCCTCGCTGACGCGGCCCGCCCGTACCTCGTCGACCAGCGTCGTACGGAAGTCCTTGTAGGCGTACGGGACCATGATCATGTCCAGGCCCGCGTTGATCGACGTACGGACGTCGGACGCGTAGTCGCCGGGAATCTGGTCGATGGCGGCCCAGTCGCTGATGACGAATCCGTCGAAGCCCATGCGGTCCTTGAGCACGCCGTTGATCATGTCCGCGCGGGCGTGCATCTTCACCGGGCCCTGGCCGTCGCCGAGGATGTCGAGGGAGGAGTAGGACGGCATGACCGAGCCGATGCCACGGTCGACCGCCGTCTGGTACGGCGCCAGGTGGACGGCCTCCAACTGCTGCCGAGTGACCTTCGTGACGCCCTGGTCGATGGTGTACGAGCCCGTCGTGGACGAGCCGTACTCCGTGCCGCCGTCGCCGACGAAGTGCTTGGCCGTGGCCAGTACCTTGTCGTTGTCCTTCAGGTCCTTGCCGTTCGCGGCGCCCTGGAGGCCCTGGATCATCGTCTCCATGGACTCGACGAGCGCGGGGTCCTCGCCGAAGGACTCGTAGGAGCGGCCCCAGCGTTCGTCGCGGGTGACGCAGAGGCAGGGGGCGAAGTCCCAGGGGATGCCGGTGGCGCGCACCTCGGCCGCCGTCACGGAGCCTGTCCGCTCGGCCAGCAGGGGATCACGGGTCGCGCCGATGCCGATGTTGTGCGGCATGATCGTCGCGCCGGTGAGGTTGTTGTGGCCGTGCACCGCGTCCACGCCGTAGATCAGCGGGATCTGGAACCGTGTCGCCTGCGCCCGGAGCTGGAAGGCGTCGATCATCTTCGCCCAGGCCTCGGGGGTGTTGGGCGTCGGGGTCGAGCCGCCGCCGGACAGGAGCGAGCCGAGGTCGTAGGTCGCGATGTCGCCCTGCGCGGTGAGCGCGCCGCGTTCGGCCTGGGTCATCTGCCCGGCCTTCTCCTCCAGGGACATGCGGGACACGAGGTCGGCGACCCGTTTCTTCACGGGCAGTTTCGGGTCCTGGTACGGCAGGCCGTGGGCGTCGATGACGATCTGCGGGGTCTCGGCGGGGGCCTTCGCGCCGGTGACCGTGAGCTTCAGTGGGATCGTCTCGGCGGGTTCGGCGGACTTGTCGCGCAGCGTCGGGACCTGGATCGTGCGGGTGGTGCCGGAGGTGGTGCCCGCCGGGAAGGTGATCTCGCCCTTGACCGGTGTGTAGTCCTTGCCGGGCTCGGCGGTGCCGCCCGCGCTCTCGTAGGCGACTGTCACGGGTTCGTCGATCGGGGCGGCTCCGGTGGTGGCGACGGAGAGCTTCACCGTCGCCGTCGCTCCCTCCTTCACCGGGTGGACGGCGGAGTCGGTGGTGACGGAGGCCCGCAGGGACTGGTCGGCCTTGCCGTACAACTCGACGTCGTCCATGGCGAACCGGCCCTTGACGCCGACCGGGAGCGTGAGGGCGTACCCCCACATCTGGGTGAGGCCGAGGACCTGGTCGATGCCGCCGACGGGCTGGTAGTCCGTGCGGTAGGTGAAGTCGGTGAAGGGGATCTCGATCTGCTTCCAGCCGCTGAAGTCGTCGGTGAAGGACGTCGTCCACAGCTCGGAGGCCTCGCCGTTGGCACCGCCGTCCTTGATCTCGAAGGCGACCTTCTTGGCGTTGTTCTGGCCGTCCCACCAGAAGCGGATGCCCTTGTGCGCCGACCAGTCGTGGGCCGGCTGGTCGAAGGCGAAGTCGTGGGTGAAGCCGCCGTAGCCGCTGATGTCGTAGGTGCCGGTGAGGACCTGAGTGCCCTCGGGGGCGTCGGTACGGGTGGTCAGGGCGAGCGCGGGCGGGTCGTCCGCGTCACCGCCCCAGGTGAACAGGCCCCCGGCGGGGGGATTGGCGAAGGGGACCTCGCCCTCGAAGCGGTCGACGGGGACGGGGGCCGGTTCGTCGGCCGTGGCCGCTCCGGCCGAAAGGAGCGGCAGCAGCCCCGTGAGCAAAGCGGCGGAGGCGAGCAGGGCGGTTCTTCGCATGGACCTTCCCTCGACTCTACGTAGTCCCTGTAATACCTGGTGATCCCTGGTGATCCCTGACTGAATGCCTGACTGAATGCGTGGCTGAATGCCTGACGGCGTCTCTTCTGGTTGGTCTCTTACGACTTAGATCACGGCGTGAGTTAACTGGCGTCCCGGGAGGCCGTCAAGACTTCACGTCAGAACCGGTACACGGGCAATTTGCGGCCGGATCAGGGCAGTTGTTCTTTCACGCCCTGAACGCGAGACCCCTTGACGTGGGCCCGAAGCCGTCATTTACTCACGGCTCGCACGCCCCCTCCCCCACACCCAGAAGGGCGACGCGTCATGAGGAGATCCACTCGGGCGGTCCGTTTTCTTCTCGCCGGACTGCTCACCACCGCCGGACTGACCACCGTCACGGCGGCGCCCGCGCACGCCGCGGGCGAACCCGTCACGGCCTGGCTGACCACGACGGACGACGACGGCGGACGCCATGTCGTCCGCGGGCTGCAGGCCCAGACGCCGTTCGCCTTCCAGGCCGGTACCGGTGGCAGCGGCGAGAACATCACCGTCGACGAGAACACCCGCTACCAGACCTTCACGGGCGGCGGCGCGTCCTTCACCGACACCGCGGCCTGGCTGATGAACAGCAGCGGGGCGCTGTCGGGAGCCACCCGGGACGCGACGATGCGGAAGCTGTTCTCGCCGACGGAGGGCATCGGGCTCTCGTTCCTGCGCAATCCGATGGGCGCGTCCGATCTCGCCCGGTACGGGTACACGTACGACGACGTGCCGGCCGGGCAGAGCGATCCGTCCCTCTCGTCGTTCTCGATCGCGCACGATCTGGCCGACGTGGTGCCGCTGACCAAGCAGGCGCTCCAGCTGAACCCCTCGCTCACCGTGATGGCCTCCCCGTGGACGGCGCCCGCCTGGATGAAGGACAGCGGGCAGCTCAACGGGGGCTGGCTGAAGGCGGAGGACTACGGGGCGTACGCCTCGTACTTCGTCAAGTACCTCCAGGCGTACCGGGACCAGGGGGTGCCGGTCTCCTACGTCACCGCGCAGAACGAGCCGACGTGCTGCTCGGGGTACCCGTCGATGAGCTGGAACGCGTCGGGGCTCGCGTACTTCACCAAGAGTGAGCTGCTGCCGAAGCTGCAGGCCGCGGGGCTGTCCACGAAGGTGCTGGCGCACGACTGGAACTGGGACGTGTACGACTCGTACGCCGCCCAGACCGTCGATGACGCGGCCGTGCGCGCGCATCCGAACTTCGGGGGGATCGCCTGGCACGGGTACGGCGGGGACGTGGGCAAACAGACGAGCGTGCACAACCAGTACCCGGGGGTGGACGCCTTCGGGACCGAGCACTCCGGTGGCACCTGGATCGCCAACCAGCAGCGCGAGGACATGCTCAACATCGTCGACTACACGCGGAACTGGGCGAAGTCGGTGACGAAGTGGTCGCTGGCCGTCGATCAGAACCGGGGGCCGCACAACGGGGGGTGCGGGACGTGTTCCGGGCTGATCACCGTCCACAACGGGGACGGGGCGAGTGGGCAGGTCGACTACACGATCGAGTACTACACGATGGGGCAGTTGACGAAGTTCGTGCGGCCGGGGGCGCAGCGGGTGGCCTCTACGGCGAGTACGTCCGTGCCGAACGTGGCGTGGCGCAATCCTGACGGTTCCAAGGCGCTGATCGCCTACAACGACTCCTCGTCCGCGAAGACCGTGACCATCAACTGGGGCTCGCAGCACGCGACGTACTCGCTGCCGGGGAAGACGTCCGCGACGTTCACCTGGGCTGGGGAGCAGGTCGGTGGGGGTGGACAGACGGGGGCGTTCGTGGGGCTCGCGGGCAAGTGTCTTGATGTGGCCGGGGGGTCGTCGGCGAACGGTACGGCAGTTCAGCTGTACGACTGCAATGGCTCGGACGCGCAGCGGTGGACGGTGGCGGGGGACGGGTCGGTCCAGGCGCTGGGCAAGTGCCTCGACGTCACGTCGGCGTCCACGGCTGATGGGGCGAAGGTTCAGCTCTACGACTGCAATGGGACTGGGGCGCAGCGGTGGTCGTACAACAGTTCGACGGGTGACGTGGTCAATGCGGCGGCGGGCAAGTGTCTGGATGTGACGGGCAACTCGGCGGTGAATGGGGCTCGGGCGCAGATCTGGTCCTGTACGGGGGCGGCCAATCAGAAGTGGGCGCTGCGCTGACAGGGCTCGCCCGTTTTCTTCGCCCCCGCCGCCCCTACCCGTCCCATCCCCAGGGGCTCCGCCCCTTCGACCCCGCCAGGGGCGCTGCGCCCCCTGGACCCCCGCATCGGCCTGAACGGCCTCGTCCTCAAACGCCGGACGGGCTGAGTGATACGGGCCGGGGTGAGTGGGGCATCGGCCCCGACCTCGTCCTCAAACGTCGGACGGGCTGAAAGATGCGGGGTGGGGTGGGGGCTTGGGTTCGAGCGTCAGGCGCGGGCTGGTTTTTTGGGGGCGCGGGGAACTGCGCGGTCAGCCCCCGCCGGCCGCCGGACAAACGGATCGGCCGGGCGGGGGAGGCGGGGCGCAGCCCCCGCCCGGGGGCCTGGGGGCGGAGCCCCCGGGGTCGGACCCGGGTCAGGCCCCGGGCCGGATCCCGGATCGGACCCATGGGCCGGATCCGGGGCCGGATCCCGGGCCGGACCCATGGGCCGGATCCGGGGCCGGATCCCGGGCCGGACCCGGGTCAGGCCCTGGGTCCGACCCAGGGTCCGACCCAGGGCCTGACCCCCAGGGTCGGACCCCCAGGGTCGGACCCCCAGGGTCGGACCCCCAGGGTCGGACCCCCAGGTGGGGTCAGCTACTCCGCCGGTTCTACGCCCGCGCGCAGCAGCCCGTACGTGTACGCGTCCTCCAGTGCCTGCCAGGACGCCGCGATCACGTTCTCCGCGACGCCCACCGTGGACCACTCCCCCGCGCCGTCGGACGTGGAGATGAGGACGCGGGTGGTGGACTGGGTGCCGTGCTTGCCTTCGAGGATGCGGACCTTGTAGTCGACGAGCTCCAGCTTGGCGAGCTGGGGGTAGATCTTTTCGAGGGCAACACGGAGGGCGCGGTCGAGGGCGTTCACCGGACCGTTGCCCTCCGCCGTGGCGACGATGCGCTCGCCCTTGGCGAAGAGTTTGACGGTGGCTTCGTTGGCGTGGGTGCCGTCGGGGCGGTCCTCGACGATCGCGCGCCAGGACTCGACCTGGAAGTACGTGCGGGCCCGTCCCTCCGCCTCCTCGCGGAGCAGGAGTTCGAAGGAGGCGTCCGCCGCCTCGTACGTGTAGCCCTTGAGCTCGCGTTCCTTGACGCGTTCCACGACGCGGCCCACCAGCTCGCGGTCGCCGCCGAGGTCGATGCCGAGTTCCTTGCCCTTGAGCTCGATCGACGCGCGGCCCGCCATGTCGGAGACCAGCATCCGCATGGTGTTGCCGACCTGCTCGGGGTCGATGTGCTGGTAGAGGTCCGGGTCGACCTTGATCGCGGAAGCGTGCAGGCCCGCCTTGTGGGCGAAGGCCGAGACGCCGACGTACGGCTGGTGCGTGGAGGGGGTGAGGTTGACGACCTCGGCGATCGCGTGCGAGATGCGGGTCATCTCGCGCAGGGCGCCGTCGGGGAGGACCTTCTTGCCGTACTTCAGTTCCAGGGCGGCCACGACCGGGAACAGGTTCGAGTTGCCGACCCGTTCGCCGTAGCCGTTCGCGGTGCACTGGACGTGGGTCGCGCCCGCGTCGACGGCGGCCAGGGTGTTGGCGACCGCGCAACCCGTGTCGTCCTGGGCGTGCATGCCGAGCCGGGCGCCGGTGTCGGCGAGGACCGTGGCGACGACCGCCTGGACCTGGGCGGGGAGCATGCCGCCGTTGGTGTCGCAGAGGATGACGACGTCGGCGCCCGCCTCCCAGGCCGCGCGGACGACCGCCTTCGCGTACTCGGGGTTCGCGCGGTAGCCGTCGAAGAAGTGCTCGCAGTCGACGAAGACCCGGCGGCCTTGCGAGCACAGGTGGGAGACCGTGTCGCGGACCATCTCCAGGTTTTCGTCGAGGGTGGTGCGCAGCGCGAGTTCGACGTGGCGGTCGTGGGACTTGGCGACCAGGGTGATCACCTGGGCGCCGGAGTCGAGAAGGGCCTTGACCTGCGGGTCCTCGCTCGCCTTGCCGCCCGCGCGGCGGGTGGCGCCGAACGCGACCAGCTGGGCGTGCTTGAAGTCGATCTCCTGCTGGGCGCGGGCGAAGAACTCGGTGTCGCGCGGGTTGGCGCCGGGCCAGCCGCCCTCGATGAAGCCCACCCCGAAGTCGTCCAGGTGCCGTGCGATGGCCAGCTTGTCCGCCACGGTGAGGTTGATGCCCTCACGCTGCGCGCCGTCGCGCAGGGTCGTGTCGAAGACGTGGAACGAATCGTCGAGCTCGCTGGTTTCGGTCATGGTGTTCGGCTCCTGATGTCGGATCTCGGTCTGTACCGGAATGACCGGCTCCACCGTCCTCCAATGATCCCTCGCGCTCCCTTCCCGGCTTGAGGTGGGCCAGGAAAACGAAAAACCTCTCGCGGGTGCGAGAGGTCTGCGCGCGGGTCGAGGACGACGATGTCCGCCCGTACGTGGTGGTACGTGGCGGTCACTGCGGACCGGCGCGCCTGCTGCCAATAATCATGGCGAACGAGAGCACGGGGGCAGTCTGGCACATACCGCCCCCATGCTCACGGGTTGTCTCAGGATGCGAGCCGCGCCTTGGGCTCCGAGGAGGGTTCCTGGCCGGGGCCGACCCGGTTGAGATCCAGGTCGCGGGTCTCCCGCATGGTGACGTAGACCACCAGCGACACCGCCGCACACCCCGCCACGTACCAGTAGAAGCCGGACTCGATGCCCGCGTCCTTGAACCACAGGGCGACGTATTCGGCCGTACCGCCGAAGAGGGCGTTGGCGATGGCGTAGGGGAGGGCGACACCCAGCGCGCGGACGCCGGTCGGGAACAGCTCGGCCTTCACACAGGCGTTGATGGAGGTGTAGCCGGTGACCACCACCAGGGCCGGCAGGGCCAGGCCGAGGGCGGGCCAGAAGCTGCCCGCGTGCCCCAGCATCGTCATGATCGGGACCGTCAGGAACGTCGAGCCCACCGCGAAGGTGATGAGCAGCGGCCGGCGGCCGACACGGTCGGAGAGGCGGCCCGCGAGCGGCTGGAGACAGGCGAAGACGATCAGCGCGGTGAAGGAGACGAGGGTCGCGGTCTCCTTGGACAGGCCCGCCGAGTTGGAGAGGTACTTCGTCAGGTAGGTGGTGTACGTGTAGTAGGCGACCGTGCCGCCCATCGTGAGCGCGATGACCAGGAAGGCCTCCCTCCGGTGCCGCCACAGCGCGCGCATCGTGCCGCGCTCCTCGCCGGACGCGGCCTCCTCGTACACCTCGGTCTCCAGCATCGTGCGCCGCAGATAGAAGACGACGGCGGCGCCGAGCGCGCCCACGATGAAGGGGATGCGCCAGCCCCAGCTGTGCAGCGCGTCGTCGGACAGGGTGCGCTGGAGGATGATCTGCAGGCCGAGGCCGAGGATCTGGCCCGCGGTCATCGACACGTACTGGAAGCTGGAGGCGAAGCCGCGCCGCTCGGGGGCGGAGGCCTCGGTGAGGTAGGTGGCGCTGGCCGCGTACTCGCCGCCCACCGAGAGTCCTTGCAGCAGGCGGGCGACGAGCAGGACGACCGCGCCGCCGTAGCCCGCCACCGAGTATGTCGGCGCGAAGGCGATGAGGAGCGCCGACAGCGACATCAGGGTGACGGTCAGCGTCAGTGCGGTCTTGCGGCCTCTGCGGTCGGCGATCCGGCCGAGCAGCCAGCCGCCGACCGGGCGCATGAAGAAGCCGACCGCGAAGATGCCCGCGGTGTTCATGAGCTGGGCGGTGGGGTTGTCGTCGGGGAAGAAGGCTCCGGCGAAGTAGGTGGCGAAGCTCGCGTACACGAACCAGTCGAACCACTCCACCATGTTGCCCGCCGAGCCGACCCAGATCCTCTTCCAGTGCTCTCGTCCCGTGAGTGACATGAGCCGTAACGTGCCCGCTGATCACTGCCGCGACAAGGGCGCCTCACGTTTTGTTCATTGCGTTCATTGCGTTCGGCCCCGCGTCGGACGCCGCGTCGGACGGTACGGCCGTGCCGGTGAGCGTGAGCGGGCCGAGTGACGGTCAGCTCAGGGATTCGTCCAGAAACTCCCTCACATGGCGCAGGATCCGCTCTCTGTCCGTGCCGCGCAGTCCGATCGCCACATGGATGGAGAAGCCGTCGAGCAGGGCCCGCAGCCGGGCGGCGCAGCGGTCCGGGTCGACCGGCCGGAACTCACCGCGCGAGACACCCTCGGCGAGCAGCGCGACCAGGTCGCGGTGCCAGGCACCCTCGATGGCGACCTGCCGCTCACGGGCGGCGTCGTCGGCGTTCTGCGAGCGGTTCCAGACCTCCAGCCAGAGCGTCCAGTGCGGGTCGCGGTGGCCGTCGGGGACGTACAGGTCGACGTACGCGTCGAGCCGCTCACGGGCGGTGCCCCGGGCGGCGAGCAACCGGCCGCGCTCGGCGCCGAGCCGCCCCTCGCTCCACTCCAGGGTCTGCAGCAGCAGCTCGTCCTTGGAGTGGAAGTAGTAGAGGAGATGACCGCTGCTCATGCCGACCTCGCGGCCGAGCGCCGCCATGGTGAGCTTCTCCAGACCGCGCTCGGCGATCATGTCCATGGCGGCTGCCAGCACGTCCTCGCGCGGAGGCGCGTTCTTCCTCCGCGGCGTGCTGTCCCCTGCCACGTGCGACTCCTGGTTCAGATCCTCGGCTGCTGCTGGGTGATGCAGTGGATGCCACCGCCTCCGGCAAAGATCGTACGTGCGTCCACCAGTGTCACCGTCCGCTCGGGGAAGAGCCGTCGGAAGATGCCGGCCGCGAGCTCGTCGCGCGGGTCGTCGAAGCCGCACAGGACCACGCCGCCGTTGCAGAGGTAGTGGTTGATGTAGGAGTAGTCGGCCCAGTGGCCGTCGGCCTCCAGGATCGTCGGGGCCTGGACCTCGACGACCTCCAGGCGGCGCCCGCGCGCGTCGGTCGCGGCCTGGAGCCGGCCGATGACCTCCTTGGTCACCTCGTGGTCGGGGTGCGCCGGGTCCGGCTGGGAGTGCGCGACCACGACTCCGGGGCGGGCGAAGGCGGCCACGATGTCGACATGGCCGAGCGTGCCGAAGCCGTACGGGGGGTAGTCGCCGGTCAGCCCGCGCGGCAGCCAGATCGCCTTGCGGGTGCCGAGGTGGGCGTGGATCTCCGCCTCCACCTGCTCGCGCGTCCAGTCGGGGTTGCGCTCGGGGCCGAGCTGCACGGTCTCGGTCAGGAGCACGGTGCCCTCGCCGTCGACGTGGATCGCACCGCCCTCGTTGACCAGCTTCGAGGCGTACGTCTTCGCCCCCGCGAGGTCCGAGACATACGCGCCGATCTTGGCGTCGTGCTCCCAGCGGGCCCAGTCCTGGGCGCCCCAGCCGTTGAACGTCCAGTCCACGGCGGCCAGTTCGCCCCTCCCGTTGGTGAGGAAGGTGGGGCCGATGTCACGCATCCAGGCGTCGTCGAGTTCACGTTCGACGGTGTCGACGTCCGGGCCGAGCAGCGCCCGGGCCGCCTGCGACTGGCCCGGCCCGCACACGACCGTCACCGGTTCGAACCGGCGGATCGCGCGCGCCACCGTCGCCCAGGCCGCGCGCGCCTCGGCGAGGTCGTCGGGGTTGTCGAAGGTGGGGTTGGGGCCCGGCCACGCCATCCAGGTGCGCTCGTGCGGGGTCCACTCGGCGGGCATCCGGAAACCGTCGGCGGCAGGGGTCATGACGTGCACCTTCATCAGAGGAAGTAGAGGCGGTTGAGGGAGACCGAGTCGGCGGGCTCGGAGCGCAGCGGGTCGCCGTCGAGGGTGACCAGGCCGGTGCGCTGGTCGACGTCGACGGATCCGGTACGGGAGTTGAGGCGCAGGTCGGCGGGGCCGATCCCGCGGGTGCCGCGCACGGCGACCCGGCGCCGGCGCGTCGGCATGAGGTCGTTGCCCTGGTCGAGCGCGGCCTGGGCGACGAAGGCGACCGAGATCTCGGCGGGCGTCGCGCCGTGCGCCCCGAACTGCGGCCCCAGGACGAGGGGTTCGCAGGTGTCGGTGGCGGCGTTCGGGTCGCCGACGACGCCGTACGCCGGGAAGCCGGACTTGAGGACGAGCTGCGGCTTGGCGCCGAAGAACTCCGGGCGCCACAGGACGATGTCGGCGAGCTTGCCGACCTCGATCGAGCCGACCTCGTGGGCGAGTCCGTGCGCGATGGCCGGGTTGATGGTGAGCTTGGCCATGTAGCGCAGGACGCGCTCGTTGTCGTGGTCCACGTCCGCCGGGGCGCCGCGCTCGGCCTTCATCTTTCCGGCCATCGCGAAGGTACGGCGTACGGTCTCGCCCGCGCGTCCCATGCCCTGCGCGTCCGAGGAGGTGATCCCGATCGCGCCCAGGTCGTGCAGCACGTCCTCGGCGCCCATGGTCCCGGCGCGGATCCGGTCGCGGGCCATGGCCGCGTCGCCGGGCAGGTCGGTCTTCAGGTCGTGGACGGAGACGATCATGCCGTAGTGCTCGGCGACCGCGTCCCGGCCGAAGGGCAGGGTGGGGTTGGTGGAGGATCCGATGACGTTCGGGACCCCCGCCATCTTCAGGACGTTCGGCACGTGACCGCCGCCGCAGCCCTCGATGTGGAAGGCGTGGATGGTCCGGCCTTCGAGGACGCGCAGGGTGTCCTCGACCGACAGGCATTCGTTCAGCCCGTCGCTGTGCAGGGCGACCTGGACGTCGTGCTCCTCGGCGACGCGCAGCGCGGTGTCGAGGGCGCGGGTGTGGGCGCCCATGTCCTCGTGCACCTTGAAGCCGCTCGCACCGCCCTCGGCCAGGGCCTCGACGAGGGGGGCGGCGTCGGAGGACGAACCCCGGCCCAGGAAGCCGATGTTGACCGGCCAGGCGTCGAAGGCGCTGAAGGCGTGGCGCAGCGCCCAGGGCGAGTTGACGCCGACGCCCCACACCGGCCCGAACTCCTGGCCGATGATGGTGGTGACGCCGGAGGCGAGCGAGGCCTCCATGATGCGCGGCGACAGCAGGTGCACGTGGGTGTCGACGGCTCCGGCGGTCGCGATCAGTCCCTCGCCCGAGACGATCGACGTCCCCGTACCGACGACCACGTCGACCCCGTCGAGGGTGTCGGGGTTCCCGGCCCGTCCGATCGAGCAGATCCGCCCCTCGCGGATGCCGATGGAGACCTTGCGGATCCCCTGGGCCGCGTCGATCACCACCACGTTGCTGATGACGACGTCGCAGGTCTCGCGGACGGCGGCGGCCTTGAGGTGCAGTCCGTCGCGGGCGGTCTTGCCGAAACCGGCGAGGAACTCGTCGCCGTAGCGCTGGGCGTCGGACTCGACGCGGATGGTCAGCCCGGAGTCACCGAGGCGGACGCGGTCGCCGGCGCGGGGGCCGTGGGTGGCTGCGTACTCGTAGGGATTCATCGCGGCTCAGCTCCCTGGACTTCCCCGGTCTCCCCGGTCTCCCCGCCGTCCCCGCCGTCCCCGCCGTCTCCGGCACCCTCGGCATCCCCGGCGTCCCCCGCTCCGAGGTATCCGCAGGCGGCGGCCCTGCGCAGGGCCTCTTCCCTGGCCCCGGGCGCGTCCAGCGGCCCGTCGACCAGTCCCGCGAAGCCGATGGCGATCCGCTCACCGCCGATGGGCAGCAGCCCGACCTCGATGCTCTCCCCCGGTCCGAAGCGCACGGAGGACCCGGCGGGGACCGCGAGCCGCATCCCGTAGGCCGCCGCCCGCGGGAAGTCGAGCCGCGGGTTGGTCTCGAAGAAGTGGAAGTGCGAGGTGACGGAGACGGGCACGGTCGCGGTGTTGGTGACCGTCAGCCGGACGACCGCGGCGGGCTCGGCGTGCGCCGGCCCGGGCAGCAGCGCGCCCGGCGCCCGCTCCCCCAGTCCGCCCCCGAGGGGGTCGCTGACGACCGCGAGCCGGGACCCGTCGTCGAAGACGGCCTCGACATGCACCTCGGTGACGACGTCGGCGACGCCCGGCAGGACGTCGTCCGGGCCGAGCACCGCCCGGGCCGCCGCGATCGCCTCGGCGAGCCGGCGCCCGTCCCGGGCCGCCTCGCACACGGTGTCCGCGATGAGGGCGGTCGCCTCGGGAACGTTCAGCCTGAGGCCCCGGGCCCGGCGGGCACGGGCCAGCTCGGCGGCCCCGAAGAGCAGCAGCCGGTCACGTTCCGTGGGGGTCAGTCTCATGTCCGGGCACCTCCTTGCCTTCCTCGATTTAGAGCACCACTCTAAACGCGAGATTCGTGGAACGGAAACATTGACATCCAGAATCTGGTCACAGACATTGAACGTCGCTCTAACTCTCAGGCGGCCGTCGAAGGAGACCAGCCATGCCGATCGAACAGCGCGGAGTCGACACCATCCCCGACGCGGAACGGACCAGCGGGCCGGGGGACCTCGTCTCGATCCTGCTGGGGTCGAACCTCTGCCTCGGCGTGATCATCTTCGGCTGGCTGCCACCCTCTTTCGGGCTCGACTGGTGGTCGTCGGTGAGCGCGATCGTGGCGGGCACGGTGATCGGCACGGCGCTCACCGCGCCGCTCGCGCTGGTGTCGCTGCGCACGGCGACGAACCTCTCCACCTCCTCCGGCGCCCAGTTCGGCGTGCGCGGACGGCTGGTCGGCTCGGTCGTCGGGCTGCTCCTCGCCCTCGGCTACACCGCGCTGACCGTCTGGATCGGCGGCGATGTGATGGTGAGCGTGCTCGGCCGCCTGTTCGGGCTGCCGGCGAACGGACTGTCGTACGCCGTCGTGTACGCCGTGCTCGCCGCCGCCACCGTCGCGGGCGCGGTGTACGGCTACCGCGTGCTGCTCGCGATGTCCCGGGTCCTCGCGGTCGGCATGACCGCGCTCCTCGCGCTCGGTGTGCTCGCCTACGCGCCGCACTTCACCACCGCCGCGCTCCCGGAGACCGGCGGCTATCTGCTGGGCTCGTTCTGGCCGACCTGGCTGCTGGCGGCGGTCGCGGCGGGCCTGTCCGGACCGATCGCGTTCATCACGCTGCTCGGCGACTACACGCGCTACATCTCCCCGTCCCGGCACTCCTCCCGTACGGTCCTGCACGCCACCTGGCTGGGCCTGATCGCCGGGCTGCTGGTCCCGCAGCTCTTCGGCACCTTCACGGCGTACGCGGCCCGCGCGGCCCTCGACTACGCGGGGCCGCTGGTCTCCGCCTCCCCCACCTGGTACCTGGTCCCGCTGCTGCTCGCCGCCTCCGCGGGGTCGGTCGGCAACGCGGGCCTGATGCTGTACTCCATGGGCCTGGATCTGGACGCGATCCTGCCGAAGGCCTCGCGCGCCCGGGCCACACTCACGGTCGCCGTCGTCGCCACCGTCTGTGTCTTCGTCGGCCACTACGCCTGGAACGCGCAGTCCGCGATGACGTCCTTCGTCCTTCTCCTGACCGCCATCGGCACCCCGTGGGCGGTCATCACCCTCATCGGCTTCGCCTGCTGCCGCGGAATCTACGACCCGGACGCCCTCCAGGTCTTCAACCGCCGCTCCCGGGGCGGCATCTACTGGTACCGCGCCGGCTGGAACGTCCAGGCGACGGTGGCCTGGGCACTGGGCGCCTTCGCCGGCCTCCTCGCCGTCTCCCTCCCGTCGTACCAGGGTCCGCTGCTGTCCCTCACCGGTGGAGTGGACTGCAGCTTCGTCCTGTCGGGCCTGGTCGGCGGCCTCGTCTACGTCGCCCTCTCACCGAAGCGGGCGTCACACCGGGTCGAGGCCGGGCAGGAACTGGCTCGCGCCGAAAGCGGGCTTTAGGTCGCTGAACCAGGTGGCGTTCTCGTCGTACGCGGCGAAGAACGGGCGGCCCACCAGCTCCGGGTCGCGGGCCTGGATGAGGTGGAGCACGAAGACCTTCTCACCGGCCACCTCCGTGATCCCGTCCACGCACACCTTGCCCGGCATCGCCGACATGACCGGGCCGCGCACGGTCCGCGCGAGGCCGGACACCTGGGCGTAGGCGTCGCGGAAGATCTGGTGACCGCGGGCGAGCGGCACCCCGAAGTAGCCCTGCGGGCCGGTGTCCCGCTCCACGAACTGGTAGTACGGCACCGCCCCCAGCGCGGTCGTCTCGTTCCACAGCCCGGCCCACGCCTCGGCACTGTCGTTGATGCCCCTGACCAGCGGCCCCTGACAGCGGATCACGGCACCCGTGGCACGCACCCGGCGCATCGCCTCCCGCACCACCGGGGGCCGCAGCTCCTGGGGATGGGTGAAGTGGGCCATCAGCGCGAGGTGGCGGCCGCTCGCGACGACCTTCTCGAACAGGCGCAGCACGTCGTCGGCGTCGCGGTCGGTGAGGAAACGGTACGGCCAGAAGGCGAGCGATTTGGTGCCGATGCGGATCGACTGGACCGACTCGATCTCCAGGAGCGGTTCGACGTAGCGGCGCAGCACCTCGGTGCTCATCACCATCGGGTCGCCGCCCGTGATGAGCGCGCTGGTGACCTCCGGGTGGGCGCGCAGATAGGCGGATGTGGTGGCGATGTCGTCGGTGGCGATGCGCAGGTCGGACTCGCCGACGAACTGGGGCCAGCGGAAGCAGTACGTGCAGTAGGCGTGGCAGGTCTGGCCCTGGCGCGGGAAGATCAGCACCGTCTCCGGGTACTTGTGCTGGAGGCCGGTGAGGCGCCGCCCCTCGTGCACGGGGACGTTGGCGTCGAGCTGGCCGGAGGGATGCGGGTTGAGCTTCATCCGGATCTCGTGGGCCGCGCGCAGGACGTCGGCCTTCGGGGCCTCCCCCGCCAGCAGCTCCGCCATCTGCTTGAGGTCGGGCTCGGGCAGCATCTCGGCCTGCGGGAACGTCAGCCGGAAGATCGGGTCGTCGGGCACGGCCGACCAGTCGATCAACTCGTCGACCACGTAGGTGTTCGTACGGAACGGCAGGACGGCGGCCACCGCCCGCAGGGCGAGTCGCTCGGCGGGCGGCAGCGACACGCGCCGCAGCAGGCCGTCCAGGTCACGGGGCGTGAAGGCGCGAAAGCGGGGGCTCGGGTGCGAAGACCGGGAGCTGGTGTCCGGAGATCGGAGACTCAGGTGCGCGGAGCCGGGTCTCGCGGGCTGAGCGGGGTGGAGCGCTGAACTCATGTGTGCCGGGGCCTCTATTCCCTGACCAGGACCGACGGCCGCAACTCGACGAAGGCGGCCGCCGACGCATCGTACTTCTCCGCGAAGCGCTGCATGAGCAGCCCGTGCAGCTCGCTCTCGTCGTCCACGACGATCAGCTCGTGCGCGCCGGAGGCGGTCAAGGCATCGCTGTAGGCGGAGAGTTGGTCGAGGCGGTGGCGGGCCATGTACGACACGAGGTCGTGGCCGGCGACGTACAGGCAGTCGTCCACGTAGACGAAGCGACAGCTGAACGCCCGGCGGCCGTCGGTCGCGTCGACCAGGGTCAGCGGCAGATGGGTGAATCGCTCCATCGGCTTGCTCTGCTGCCACAGTTCGTCGAAGCGTTGTTCGACGAACGTGCCGAGCGGGGAGTGGACGGCGACCTCCAGCTGGACTCCCTCGCCGGACAGACGCCCGACGGTCAGGAACGAGACCAGGGAGCGCTCGTCCCAGCGGTAGAGGGTCACGCCGGGGGAGGTGGAGCAGAGGCGTACTTCGAGGAGCTGACGGGAGTTCTCGTCGAGCCGGAGTGCGAACCGGTCCAGCGTGCGCAGGTTGCGCATGATGTCGCGGCGGATGTCGGCGCTCTGCTCGCCCAGTTCACGGCCGCGCAGGATGACCGCGAGGGAGTCGGGGTCGAGGAGGAGGATCTGCACGCGGGCGCCGTGCCCGGTGGCCGCCTTGATGCCGCGGAAGAGGCGCTCGGAGAACTGCGGGCCGAACACGTTGGAGAAGGTGTCGAGGACCTTCACGTTCGAGGTCGAGCCGTAGACCTGGGCGCTGAACCACTCGTAGTCCAGCCGGGTGTGTTCGCGGACCCTGCCCTCCTGGGCGCGGCTGATCAGCGGGCCGATCACGAAGACGGTGACGACGACGCCGACGATGTCGGTGCCGAGGTTCAGGGTGAGGTTCTCCTCGTAGTTGTCCATCCGCGAGCTGCTCCAGAGGAGGAAGGCTGCGACGGCGGCGAGCAGGACGAGGACGGTGAGGCTCTGGGGGCGGCGTGGGGTGCGTAAGGTGCGCAGCAGCCAGCGCAGTCGTGGTATCGGCGACCCTGCGCTCACCTGCGCTCCCTCCGTGGCCGTGCGGGCACACGGGAGGGCGGCACGCTCCCCCCGTGGAATCTGTGGATACCCGTGTCACGGAGCCGCTACGCGTCGAACGAACCGCCGGTCCCCGCACTCCTGTTGGGGAGAGAGGGACCGGCGGGAGGCGTGGGTTGCCGTGGACCGACGGGCGCGCGGGGCGCGACAGGCGCGAGGAGCGTCCTAGCCCAGCGGGTGCATCCAGCCGTGCTTGTCCTCGCTGATGCCGCGCTGGATGTCGAGGAGCGCCTCGCGCAGCTTCACGGTGACCTCGCCGGGCTCACCGCCGGACTGCTGCCACTCGGCATCGGTGCGCTTGACCGTGCCGACGGGGGTGATGACCGCGGCCGTGCCGCAGGCGAAGACCTCCGTCAGGGTGCCGTTCTCCGCGTCGCGCTGCCACTGGTCGATGGAGACGCGGCCCTCCTCGGAGGTGTAGCCGAGGTCGCGGGCGACGGTGAGGAGGGAGTCGCGGGTGACGCCCTCCAGGATGGAGCCGGTGAGGGAGGGGGTGATGATCTTGTCCCCGTACACGAAGTACAGGTTCATGCCGCCCAGCTCCTCGATCCACTTGTGCTCGACCGCGTCGAGGTAGCAGACCTGGTCGCAGCCCTTCGCCGCGGCCTCGGCCTGGGCGAGGAGGGAGGCCGCGTAGTTGCCGCCGGTCTTGGCGTCGCCCATGCCGCCGGGGACGGCGCGCACACGGTCCTCGGAGAGCCAGATCGACACCGGCTTCACGCCGCCCGCGAAGTACGCGCCCGCGGGGGACGCGATGACGAGGAAGAGGTACTCGTTGGCGGGCTTCACCCCCAGGCCGACCTCGGTCGCGATCATGAACGGGCGCAGGTAGAGGGACTCCTCGCCGCCATGGGCGGGGACCCAGTCCCTGTCCTGCTGGACCAGCACGTCACAGGCCTCGATGAACGTCTCCACGGGCAGCTCCGGCATGCCGAGCCGACGGGCGGAGGCCTGGAAGCGCCGGGCGTTCTTGTCGGGGCGGAAGGTGGCGACGGAGCCGTCGGGCTGGCGGTAGGCCTTGAGGCCCTCGAAGATCTCCTGCGCGTAGTGCAGGGTCATGTTCGCGGGGTCGAGGGAGAGCGGGCCGTACGGGACGAGCTGGCCGTCGTGCCAGCCGCGGCCCTCGGTCCACTTGATCGTCACCATGTGGTCGGTGAAGTGGCGGCCGAACCCGGGGTTGGCGAGGATCGCCTCGCGCTCCGCCGCGGAGCGGGGCTGCGAAGAGGGCTTGAGCTCGATCGTGGGCGTCGTCATGTGGTTGTCCTTCACCGGTTGTGTGTGACGGGCCGCGCTCACGCCCGTACTGCCAGTGGCCAGTACTAGGACGTCCGAGCATTCCCTCATTCCCGCGGCTCCGCGTTCGATTATCGCGCGCGCGAAGCCATGGACGAAACGGGGTGAACACGGCCCAGGGGTTGCCCAGGGGTTGTTGATGGTGGCACCCGGCGAGGGCATAGGAAAAGCCGCCGGGTGCGGATGCGACCCGGCGGCTCCTACGAGAGGTAAGTGGCGCGGCAGGTCAGCCGGCTACTCGTACGGCGAGCGCGTCGCCGATTTCCTCGGTGCTGCGGGCGGGCTTGCCCACGCGCTCGGCGAGGTCGGCCGAGACGGCGTCCTCGATGCGGGCGGCCTCGGCCTCGTAGCCGAGGTGGCGCAGCAGGAGGGCGACGGACAGGACGGTGGCGCTGGGGTCGGCCTTGCCCTGGCCCGCGATGTCGGGCGCCGAGCCGTGCACGGGCTCGAACATCGAGGGGAACTCGCCGGAGGGGTTGATGTTCCCGCTCGCGGCGACGCCGATGCCGCCGGAGACGGCTGCGGCAAGGTCGGTGATGATGTCGCCGAAGAGGTTGTCGGTGACGATCACGTCGAAGCGCGCGGGGTCCGTGACGAGGTAGATCGTCGCGGCGTCCACGTGGATGTAGTCCGTGGTGACCTCGGGGAACTCCGCGGCCACCTTGTTGAAGACGTTCGTCCAGAGGTGACCCGCGAAGGTCAGCACGTTGTTCTTGTGGACCAGCGTCAGCTTCTTGCGCGGGCGGGCCTGGGCGCGGGCGAAGGCGTCACGGACGACACGCTCGACACCGAAGGCCGTGTTGACGGAGACCTCGGTGGCGACCTCGTGCTCGGTGCCCTTGCGGATCGTGCCGCCGTTGCCCGTGTACGGGCCCTCGGTGCCCTCGCGGACCACGACGAAGTCGATCTCCGGCTGGCCCGCCAGCGGGGTGGCGACACCCGGAAGGAGCTTCGACGGACGCAGGTTGACGTGGTGGTCGAAGGCGAAGCGGAGCTTCAGCAGGAAGCCGCGCTCCAGGACGCCGGACGGGACCGAGGGGTCACCGATCGCGCCGAGCAGGATCGCGTCGTGCTGCTTGAGGGCGTCGAGGTCGGCCTCGGTGAGGGTCTCACCGGTGGCGTGGTAGCGCTTGGCCCCGAAGTCGAACTCCTTGGTCTCCAGCTTCACATCCTGCGGAAGGACGGCGGAGAGCACCTTCAGCCCCTGGGCCACGACCTCCTGGCCGATGCCGTCACCGGGGATCACTGCGAGATTGATGCTGCGAGACATGAAGGCACCGTACTCCGTGTCCCATGGATTGACACGAGGTGTCCGCCATCCGGACATCCTCGGGGTGTCGCGGGGCGTTTCGTCGACGTGCGTTCACCCGTACGTATGGCGGGCGTTGGGACGTGCTGGGAAGTTCACCAGCATGGACCTTCCCGACTTCGGCATTCCGCAGCAGCTCGCGAGCCGGATGAGCATGGCCGAGCAGTACGAGTACCTGCGTACGAAGCTCACGCGGCGCCGCGCCCTGGTGTCGGCGGGTGCGTTCGCGGCCGGCGGGCTGCTGGCCGGCTGCTCGTCCCCGTCGGGGACGGTGACGCGCGGCTCCGCCCCGAGCACGAGCGTCACCGGGCAGGTGCACGGTTCCGTCGTCACCCCCTTCGGCCGCCACCTCGCCTTCGGCGCCGACCCGAAGACCCAGATGCGGGTCTCCTGGCAGGTGCCGCTCGCGGTCCGGAGGCCGTATCTGCGGGTGGGCACGCATCCCGGACAGCTGAGCCGGAAGGTCGGGGCCGAGGTCCGCGCCCTGCACACGCCGGGGGTCACGGGCGTACGGCTGGCCCTGGACCAGTACTACGTGCACGCGGCCCTGGACGGTCTGCGGCCCGGCACGACGTACTACTACGGCGTCGGCCACGACGGCTTCGACCCGGCCTCACCGGCGCACAGGTCGACCGTCGGCTCCTTCCGCACGGCGCCCGCGAACCCGGAGAAGTTCGTGTTCACCGCCTTCGGCGACCAGGGCGTCAGCTCGGCCGCGCTCGCCAACGACAAGGTGTTGCTGCGCCAGAAGCCCGCCTTCCACCTCCACGCGGGTGACATCTGCTACGCGGACGGGACCGGGCGCGGCAAGAAGTCGGACGGGTTCGACCCCGGGTACTGGGACCTGTTCCTCAAGCAGACCGAGCCGGTGGCGAAGTCGGTGCCGTGGATGGTGACGACCGGCAACCACGACATGGAGGCCTGGTACTCGCCGGACGGCTACGGCGGCCAGGCGGCCCGCTTCTCCCTCCCGGACAGCGGCTTCGACCCGCGGACGGCACCGGGCGTCTACTCCTTCACCTACGGCAACGTCGGCGTCGTGGCACTGGACGCGAACGACGTGTCGTACGAGATTCCCGCCAACCAGGGCTACACGGGCGGGAAGCAGACGAAGTGGCTGGACAGGAAGCTGGGCGAGCTGCGCTCCTCGGCGGCGGTGGACTTCATCGTGGTCTTCTTCCACCACTGCGCCTATTCGACGTCCGCGCACGCCTCCGACGGCGGGGTGCGCGCGGCGTGGCTGCCGCTGTTCGCCAAGCACCAGGTGGATCTGGTGATCAACGGGCACAACCACGTGTACGAGCGGACGGACGCCGTCAAGAAGGGTGCGGTGGGCCGTGCGGTGCCGGTGGGCGGCTCGACGGATCCGACGCGGGACGGGATCGTCTACGTCACCGCGGGCGGCGGCGGCAAGGATCTGTACGGCTTCCCGTCGGGCGTGAAGGACAGCTACGAGGGGCACGTCGGCCGCCACGAGTCGGTGAGCAGCTTCCACTGGACCAAGTCGCAGGACCAGCAGCGGGAGACGGTGGAGTGGTCCCGGGTGCGGTACGCCGGCTTCTCCTTCCTCTCGGTGGAGGCGGAGGCGGGCACGGCGCCCCGGCTCAAGGTGTCGGCGCTCGCGGAGAGCGGCAGGCGCATCGACCACTTCGAGGTGCGGCGCGGTCGCTGAGCACACGGCGGCGGCTGAGCACTCCGGGGTGCGGCGCGGGGCGTGGACCCCGCGCCGCACCCCGTGCGGGTGCGGCTCCCGGTATGGGGGTGGTGCGGTGCGGGCGGGTCAGTGACCCGTCTCGCCGCCGTTGTCCCTGCGGTCGAGGGCGCGCTGGAGGGCGGCGGCCGCGTTCTTGCGGTCGGACTCGCTCGTGCGGGACACGTGGCGGACTCGGCGGACGGTCGTCTCGGCCATGATGAATCGACTCCTTGCCTCCGGAAAGCGGCCCGGAACGGACCACCGGAAGTGCGATGAGGGAGGGATACGAGACGCCGGGGGCGGGGAGCGGTGCCGCAGGGGTTGCCTGCCAGGGGCTCCGGCTCACGACCGCCATTCGCTTGGTCTAGCGAGACGTTCGGCTCCTACAAAACTAAGCGAGGAAGGGGCATCTGTCTCCACAGTTACTCGGACTTCCTACTATCTGAGACGGTGGATTGGGTCACACGGCCCTGAGCTGGGACAACAGTGCGCGCGGCATCGCCCGCCGCGGGGTGCAGCCGCAGGGCGCCCGCCGTCGGAACGAGACACAGCACGCCGAGCACCACGAACGCGACGGCATACGCCGAGCGCGTCCCGTCCGTCAGCGCCGCGCCCCCGCGAAGCGCGACGGCGGTGACGGCCACGCCCAGCCCCGCGGCCAGTTGGTGGGAGGTCGCGAAGAGGGCGTTGGCGTCGCGCAGCCGCTCCGGCGGGGTCTCGCTGAAGGCGATGGTCGCGTAGCCGCTGAGGCCGACCGAACGGGCGACACCGGAGAGCACCGCGACGACCGCGATCACCGCGACCGGCGTCCCCCGCGTGAACAGCGCGCAGGCCGCGGTGGTGACCGCGAGCCCGAGCGTGGAGACGATCAGCAGCGGACGGAAGCCGAAGCGGTTGATCAGATACGTCGTCGCGGGCTTGACCCCGATGTTCCCGACGAAGACGAACAGCACCACCGCGCCCGACTTCACCGCGCTCCAGCCGAACACCTCCTGGAAGAGCAACGGGAGGAGGAAGGGCAGGGCGGCGACGACCGCCATGTAGAGCGAGCCGTCGAGCGCCGACGCGCGGAAGGACTGGACGTCCAGGGTGCGCAGGTTGACCAGTGGGTGCGGGGTGCGCAGCAGATGCCGTACGGCCGCGGTGAGCGCCACGGCGGCGAGCGCGCCGACCGCCACCGTCCGCGCCGGAGCACCTCCGGTCGGGTCGGAGAGCAGGTGCGCGGTCCAGGTCAGGGCGGCGAGACCGGTGCAGGTGAGCAGGGTGCCGACGAGGTCCAACGGGGGTGTCTCGTCCCGCGGGGCCGGTGCGATCAGGCGGTGCGCGACGAGCAGGGCGACCACGCCGAGGGGCACGTTCAGCAGGAAGATCCAGTGCCAGGAGGCGTACGTGGTGATCAGGCCCCCGAGCAGGGGCGCGAGCACCGGGGCGACGAGGCCGGGCCACACGATGTACGCGACCATGCGCGGCAGTTCCCGCTTGGCGGTGCCGGTCAGGACGACCAGCCGGCCGACCGGCACCATCATGGCGCCGCCGACGCCCTGCAGCACACGGGTGCCGACGAGCGCGCCGAGGTTCGGGGCGAACGCGCAGCCCAGGGAGGCGAGGGTGAAGACCGTGATCGCGGTGAGGAAGACCCGGCGTGGGCCGAAGCGGGCGGTGAGCCAGCCGGAGAGGGGGATGAGGACGGCGAGGGTGACGAGGTAGGCGGTGATGACCAGGCCCACGGAAGTGGGGGCGGTGTGCAGGTCCCGGGCTATCTGCGGAGCCGCGGTCGACACGATCGTGCCGTCCAGCATCTCCATGAAGAAGCAGCCCGCGACGAGGAGCGCGGTCGCGGTGCCGCGCCGGTGAGAATCCGTCATGGGTCCAGGTTCGGGGCGCCCATTGCTGCGCACAAGGTCCGATTGCTTCACGTAGCCTTGCGTCCCATGCAGCATTCAGCGCATGCGTCGTCCGGGTCCGGGCTGACCGCGCCCCTCCCCGACATGAACCTCCTGCCCGCCCTCGACGCCCTGCTGCGCGCGGGCAGCGTGGCGGGCGCGGCGGCCGAACTGAACGTCTCCCCCTCGGCGATGAGCCGCACCCTGGGGCGGCTGCGCCGGGTGGTCGGCGACCCGCTCCTCGTCCCGTCGGGGCGGGGGCTGACCCTGACACCCCGCGCGCGGGAGATGCAGCCTCGGGTGCAGGCCGCCCTGGCGGGCGCGCTGGCGGCACTGCGACCGCCGGCCGATGTCGAACTCTCCTCCCTGCGAAGGGAGTTCCGGATCCGCGCCAACGACGGGGTCGCCCTGTCCCTCGGTGCCCCGCTGCTGGAACTGGTGGCCCGGGAGGCACCCGGCGTACGGCTGCGGCTGCTGCCCGAGGGCGAGGAGGACCCGGCGGATCTGCGCACCCATGTCGACCTGGACGTGGGCGAGTTGCCGGACCCGCTGCCGCACGACGTGCGCGCCTCGACGCTGCGGGAACACCGGATGGTGGCGGTGGCGCGAGCCGGCGCGGAGTTCGCGGGCGAGCCACTGACGCCGGAGCGGTTCGCCGCGCTGCCGCACATCACGGTGACACGGCGCGGCCGGGCGCACAGCGTGGTGGACGAACACCTCGCCGGGCTCGGCCTGCGCCGCGACGTCCTGGCGACGGCCCCCACCTTCGGCGCGGCCTGCTTCTTCGTCCTGCGCACCGACGCCCTGGCGCTCGTCCCGGCGGAGGTCGCGCGGGAGGCGGCACGCTGGATGCCGCTGGCGGTGCTGGAGATCCCGCTGGACCTGCCGAGGTTCTCGACGGGCCAGGCATGGCACGTACGACTGGACACGGATCCGGCGCACCGGTGGCTGCGGGGGGCGCTGGCGCGGGTGGCGGAGGAGGTCAGGCGCGTCGTCGAAAATTGATCCTATCTCTGATGCGGTCGGACGCCTTGACAGGCCCATTGCGCACCTTCACTCTCACAATCATCGGATGACTACAGGTGATGACTGCGAGAAGGAGGGTTCCTGATGTCGGTCCAGTTACGGGCCCGCACCATCGTGTTGACGCTCTGTTCCACCCTGCTCGCCACGGCGGTGGCGGCGCTCCCCGCCCGCGCCGAGGGGACGGCGCGGGCCGCCTGGGAGGTGAGGGGGCCGCAGGGCTCACCGACGGCGGTCGTCGCGCTCGATCGGTCCGACGGACATCCCACGCTCGCCGTGAGACGCGAGGGCAGAACGGTCCTGGAGCCCTCCCCCCTCGGCCTCGTCACCGAACAGACCGACTTCTCCCGGGGGTTGACCCTCACCGGACGCTCCGAACGCACGATCACCGAGCACTACACGAGCCCGACCGGCAAGTCCCACGACCGCGTCGCCCGCATGACCGAGGCCCGCTTCCGCTTCCGCACCGCCGACGGCGCCCGGCTCGACCTGGTGACACGGGTCGCCCGCGACGGCGTCGCCTACCGCTACGTCCTGCCGCAGAACCACGGCAACGTACTGCGCGAGGCCTCCGCCTTCACCCTCCCCACCGGCGCGAACGCCCTCCTCGGTGGCTACCGCGCCGACAACGAGCTCCGCTTCACCCGCTACGACTCCGCGGCGGCGGCGCCGGCGGGCGCGTACATGATGCAGGGCCTGTTCAGGACGGACGGGGGCAACGGCGCCGCCGCTGACGGCGACTACGCCCTGATCGCCGAGTCGGACGTCGACGGCACCTACGCGGGGGCCCACCTGACGCACACCGCGGACTCGTCGACGTACGGGCTGAGTCTCTGGAACGACGAGCCGATCCTGACGACCGGCCCGCTCACCACCCCCTGGCGCGCGATCGTCACCGGTGATCTCGCGACCGTCACCGAGTCGACGTTCATCGACGACCTCGCCCCGGCGTCCCGGGTCCGCGACACCTCGTGGATCAAGCCGGGTCCGGCGCTGTGGACCTGGCTGGCGGGCGGCAAGGAGGCGGGGCAGAGCCTGGCCGCGCAGGAGAAGTACGTGGACTACGCGGCCGAGCGCGGTTGGCCGTACGAAGTGGTGGACGCGGGCTGGTACTACAAGACCGGCGACTGGGAGGTGATCGATCCCCAGTGGCAGACGGACAGCTGGATGCCGGAGCTGGTGCGCTACGCGGCGGCCAAGGGCGTGGGCATCCACGTCTGGCTGCACTACAGCCTGCTGACCGATCCCGTCGAGCGCGAGAAGTGGCTTTCCACGCTGGCGCGTTGGGGCGTCAAGGGCGTGAAGATCGACTTCATGGACTCGGAGTCCCAGGAACGGATGCGCTGGTACGACGACGTGCTGGAGTCCACGGCCCGCCACCACCTCATGGTGAACTTCCACGGCTCGACGATCCCCAAGGGCATCCAGCGCACCTGGCCGCAGGTCATGTCGATGGAGGGTGTCGGCGGCGAGGAGAAGCGCAACAACACGGCGGAGCAGTTGGCCTCGCTCCCCTTCACCCGCAATGTCATCGGCTCCATGGACTTCACCCCGGGCGCCTTCCACCGCCCGTACCGCCCGAACGTCGCCTCGGACGCGGGTGAGCTGGGCCTGAGCGTCCTGTACGAGTCCGGGATCCAGAACCTCTCCGGCACCCCGGAGTCGTACGACGCGCGGCCCGAGGCCCGCCGCTATCTGGAGCAGCTTCCCGCCCGCTGGGAGCAGACCCGGCTGCTGACCGGCGATCCGGGCCGCTCGGCGGTCCTCGCCCGGCGCGCCGCCGACGGCCGGTGGTTCATCGGCGGCACGTTCACGGGCGCGGCCCGCACGGTCGACGTACCGCTGCGGCTGGGTGCGGGCCGCTGGCTGGTGGAGACCCTGACGGACGGTCCGTCGGGCCTGGTGCGCGAGACGCGCGTCGTCCGGGGCGGCGGCACGCTGACCGTACCGGTCGTGGCGGACGGCGGCTTCGCGGCGCTCGCCTGTCGCACGCGCGAAGGCCGTACGACCTGCGAGAACTGACCCACCGAAGCGACCCGCCGCTCCCCTGGCCCCGAACGGGGTCGGGGGAGCCGTTCGTGCACGGCGACCGCCGACGGCCGAGAAGCGGATCGCCCACACGACTGATCCTCCGCGCGGCATGCGACATCGGGCTCCGGCAGGGGGAACGGTGACGTCATGAGCGACACGACCAAAGCACTGCTCGAGGGCGGCCCGGACGATCTGCCCGAGCGGATCGTCCCGGTCCCGCCTCCTGGAACGGACGTGAAGATCGAGTTGCGCGGTGGATACGAACACTTCAGGGCGACCGCACGGCAGGCGGACACGCCGGAGGGCAGGCTGCCCGTGTACGAGTGGTGGGAGCGGACGGAGTTCGCCGGGTAACGCCACCTCCGCCACGGCGAGGGACGGCGGATCACCGCAACGCCGCCATCACCGCCTCCCGAAAACCCCTCGGATCCTCGACCCACGGCAGGTGCCCGGCCTCCGGCAGGATCACCCGGCGCACCCGGGGCAGCGCCCTCTCCAGAGAGTCGACCGCCGAGCGCGGCCGGATGTCGAGCGCCCCGTCGACGACGACCACGGGCAGGTCGAGCCTTTGGCAGGCGGCGTACAGCTCCGGGGTGCCCCAGGTCCTCCTCCGCTCGGCGTTGAAGGCCTTGTTGCACTCGGTGTTGATGTCGAACCAGCGCTCGGCCATCCGCCCGGCATGCTCCAGGTCCCGCTCGCGGTCCACGAACTCGGCGGACCACTGCAGCACCGCACGCTCCCGTTCCTCCGCCTCGGAGCGAACCGGACGGTCCGTCAACTCATGCCAGCGGGCCAGGCGTTCGGGGCGCTCACCGAGCCGGGCGACGAGGTTCGCCTTGAAGCCGTCGAACCAGTCGGAGTCGGGCCCGATCCCCGTACCGCTCACATAGACCAGCGCGTTCACCCGCTCGGGATGGGCCAGCGCATGGCTCAGCGCCAGCTGCGCGCCCCACGAATGGCCGAGCAGCGTCATCCGCTCCAGCCCGAAGTGCCGCCGTACGGCCTCCAGGTCGGCGACGAACCGCTCGCTCGTCCAGGGCCCTGCGCACGGCCCCGACCGTCCGCAACCTCGCTGGTCCCAGCGGTGCACGGCGGCCCGGTCCGTCAGTGATCCGGCCACGTCCTCGAACATGTCCCACAGGCCGGGGCCACCGTGGCACAGCACGAGCGGGGGGCCTTCACCCGACCGCTCCGCCCACAGACGTACTCCGTCGTCGGTCTCGACCGTCTCACTCCGCGTCCGGGCCATGGGGAGATTCTGCCCGCGGACGCCCGGACATGGAGACGGGCCGGGAAGCCTGCTCGGAGGTCGGGCTTCCCGGCCCGGGTTCGGAAGGGCTGATCAGCCCATGTGCGGGTACGTGTAGTCGGTCGGCGGGACCAGGGTCTCCTTGATGGCGCGGGTCAGCGTCCAGCGCATCAGGTTCTGCGGGGCGCCCGCCTTGTCGTTGGTGCCGGAGGAACGGCCGCCGCCGAAGGGCTGCTGGCCGACGACGGCGCCGGTCGACTTGTCGTTGATGTAGAAGTTGCCCGCGGCGTAGCGGAGCTTCTCCATCGTGTACGCGGCGGCCGCACGGTCGCCCGAGACGACCGAGCCGGTCAGCGCGTAGTCGGACGCCGACTCCATCTGGGTCAGCATCTCGTCGTAGCCTTCATCGGTCTCGTCCTCGTAGACGTGCACGGCGAGGAACGGGCCGAAGTACTCCGTCTTGAAGACCTCGTTCTCCGGGTCCGAGCACTCCACGACGGTCGGGCGCACGAAGTAGCCGACCGAGTCGTCGTACGAGCCGCCCGCGACGATCGTGCAGGCCGGGTCGGTCTTCGCCCGGTCGATCGCCGCCTTGTTCTTGGCGAACGCGCGCTCGTCGATGACCGCGCCGACGAAGTTCGCGAGGTCGGTGACGTCACCCATGGTCAGGTAGTCGACCTCGGCCGCGAACTCCTCCTTGAACCCGGAGTTCCAGATGGACGCCGGGATGTACGCGCGGGAGGTGGCCGAGCACTTCTGGCCCTGGTACTCGAAGGCACCACGGGTCAGGGCGGTCTTCAGGACCGCGCGGTCGGCGCTGGGGTGCGCGACCAGGAAGTCCTTGCCGCCGGTCTCGCCGACCAGACGCGGGTACGAGCGGTACTTCTCGATGTTGTTGCCGACCGTCTTCCACAGGTACTGGAAGGTCTTGGTCGACCCGGTGAAGTGGATGCCCGCGAGGTCGCGGTGCTCCAGGGCGACCTTGGAGACCTCGATGCCGTCTCCGGTGACGAGGTTGATGACGCCCTTGGGCAGACCGGCCTCCTCCAGGAGCCGCATGAGCAGCACGGCGGCGTGGGTCTGCGTCGGGGACGGCTTCCAGACCACGACGTTGCCCATCAGCGCGGGCGCGGTCGGCAGGTTGCCCGCGATCGCCGAGAAGTTGAACGGCGTGATCGCGTAGACGAAGCCTTCGAGCGGGCGGTGGTCGAGGCGGTTCCAGACGCCCGGCGAGTTGGCCGGGGGCTGCTCGGCGAGGATCTGGCGGGCGTAGGCGACGTTGAAGCGCCAGAAGTCGACGAGCTCGCAGGGGCAGTCGATCTCGGCCTGCTGAGCGGTCTTCGACTGGCCGAGCATGGTGGAGGCGGCCAGCGTCTCGCGCCAGGGGCCGGCCAGCAGCTCGGCGGCGCGCAGGATGATCGCGGCGCGGTCGTCGAAGGACATCGCGCGCCAGGCGGGCGCGGCGGCGAGGGCCGCGTCGATGGCGTCCTGCGCGTCCTGCTGGGTGGCGTGCGCGCCGGTGCCGATGACGGCCTTGTGGTTGTGCGGCTGCACGACCTCGAAGCGCTCACCGCCGCCGAGCCGCTTCTCGCCGCCGATGGTCATCGGCAGCTCGATCGGGTTCTCCGCCAGCTCCTTGAGCTTGGCCTCCAGGCGGGCGCGCTCGGGCGAACCGGGGGCGTAGCCGTGCACCGGCTCGTTGACGGGGGTGGGGACCTGGGTCACAGCGTCCATGGGTTCCGTAACTCCTTAGTGAGCGGGTGGTTCGGGCTCAGCCCTTGGTGAGGATCGAGCGTGCGAAGAAGAGGAGGTTGGCCGGCTTCTCGGCCAGGCGGCGCATGAAGTAGCCGTACCAGTCGGTGCCGTACGCGGTGTACACCCGCATGCGGTGGCCCTCGGCGGCGAGCCGCAGGTGCTCCTCGCTCCGGATGCCGTACAGCATCTGGAACTCGTACTCGTCCAGCTTGCGCCCGGCCTTGCGCGCCAGCTCCTGCGCGATGGAGATGAGGCGCGGGTCGTGGGACCCGATCATCGGGTACCCCTCGCCCTCCATCAGGACACGCAGGACGCGGACGTACGCCTTGTCGGTCTCGGCCTTGTCCTGGTAGGCGACCTCGGCGGGCTCCTTGTAGGCGCCCTTCACCAGGCGGACGCGGCTGCCGCTCGCGGCGAGGCGGCGGGCGTCGGCCTCGGTGCGGTACAGGTAGGCCTGGATGACGCAGCCGGTCCGGGGGAAGTCCTTCCGCAGCTCCTCGTGGATGGCGAACATCGAGTCGAGGGTGGTGTGGTCCTCGGCGTCCAGGGTCACGGTGGTGCCGATGGCGGCGGCGGCCTCGACGACGGGGCGCACGTTGGCGAGGGCCAGCTCGTGGCCGCCCTCCAGCGCCTGTCCGAACATCGACAGCTTGATCGACATCTCGGCCTTGGTGCCGAGGTCCAGCTCCTTCAGGTGCTCGATGAGCTCCAGGTACGCGTCCCGGGCGGCGAAGGCCTGCTCGCGGGTGGTGATGTCCTCGCCGACGACGTCGAGGGTGACTTCCAGGCCCTTGGCGACGGCGTCCTGGACGACCGGAACGACCTGGTCGACGCTCTCACCGGCGATGAAGCGGGCGACCACCTGCTTGGTGCCGGGGGCGGCCGACACGAAGCGGCGCATCCGGTCGCTGCGCGACGCGGCGAGAATCACGGGACCCAGCACGGGGCACCTCCACAACAAGGCGAGCAGAAGGCCGTATCCCGACCATTCGGGTACGGCACGGAGAACCACCGTGAAACCTAAGGATCCCTCCGATCCTGAGCCATCGACAGCTGTCACGCATCCGTGCCCTGGATCTCAGACAGATGTATGAAGGGCTGCGGAATTGCGGGAGAATGCCCGGGTGAGCGACGAACCCAGGGATCACAGAGAGCACCGGGATCACAGGGAGCACCGAGATCACCGTGGCGACCACGGCGGCTATCAGGAGCTGGTCGACGAGATCTCGGCGCTCCTCGGCGTGCCCGCCACGCTGGAGAACCGGGACTTCGAGCTGATCGCCTTCGGCGCCTACGACAGCGAGGGCGAGCTCGACCCGTCGGCCCTGGACCCCGTGCGGACCCGCTCGATCCTCACCCGTCGCTCCACGGCGGCGGTCCGTACCTGGTTCGAGGGCTTCGGCATCACACGCGCGACGGCCCCCGTGCACATCCCGCCCACCCCGGAGGCGGGCGTGTACCGGGGCCGGATCTGTCTGCCGGTACGCCATCGGGGTGTCGTCCTCGGCTATGTCTGGCTGCTGGAGGACGACCCCGGACCGTCCGAGGCACAGCTCTCCGCGGCGATGGAGGTCGCCGCCCGCATCGGCGACCTGCTCGCGGACGAGGCACAGGCGGGCGCGGACCTCACCCGCGAGCTGCGGGCGGTCCTCACCGCCGAGCGCGGCTGGCAGCGGGACATGGCGGTGGCCGAGCTGCGCACCGCCCTCGGCCCGCGCGGCGACGGCCTGCACGCGGTGGTGTGCGTCGCCCCCTGGCCCTCCGCCGACCCGGACGACGCCCCTTCGGTCCGTACGGTGCCGGGCGCGACCGCGCTGTGCACGGTGCCGTGGGGGACCACCGGCCAGAGCCTGGCCCTTCTCGTACGGCTGCGCTCGGCGGACGTACTGACTCCGGCACTCACGGCGGCGACACGCTTCGTACGGGAGGCGGACGGGGAGCGCGGGGGCGGGCAGGGAACGGCGGCGCCCCGGCCTTCATCGGCTTCCGGGACTTCCGGAACGGCGAAGGGTGCCGGGACGGCCGTGGCCGCCGGAGTCGCCGGTGCCCGGGTGGGCCTCGCCGAGCTGGGGGCGGCCTGGCAAGAGGCGTCCGCCGCCGCCCGCGCGGTCCTCGCGGAGCCCCGCCTCGGCCCGGTCGCCGAGTGGGCCTCCATCGGCCCGTTCCGCCTCCTCACGGCCCTCCCCCCGGAGGCGGCCCACGACCCCGCCGTCCGCACCCTCCTCTCCCCCGCGCACCGCGAACTCGCCCGCACCGCCGAGGTGTTCCTCGACTGCGCGGGCCAGGCGGGGCGTACGGCGGCGGAGTTGGGCATCCACCGGCAGACCCTCTACTACCGCCTGTCCCGCGTCGAGCAGCTGACCGGCCTCGACCTGGACGACGGCGAGGACCGCCTGCTGCTGCACATGGCGTTGAAGGGGGCGCGACTGTGATGCCCGCGCGCGACGATCAGCCGTAGGGTGTGCCGTCGAAACGCGCGCCGCGGGCTCGGGCGACGGTGCGCCGCGCAGGGAGTAGGGGGACCCGGAATGCCCACGTCTCAGCAGAAGTTGACCATCAGCCAGGTGGAGGCGCGTCGGCTCGCGCTGACGCGGCAGTGGCTCGGCGGGGTGCGTCCGCCGGGTGACGGGGAGGGGCTGCGGGCCGTTCTGCGGTCGTTGCGCTATCTGCAGTTGGACCCCATCAGCGTCGTGGCGCCGAGTCATGAGCTCGTGGTGTGGAGCCGCCTCGGGGCGGGGGCCGGTTCGCATCTCGGCGCGTTGTGGTGGGAGGAGCGGTGGCTGTTCGAGTACTGGGCCCACGCCGCGGCCCTGGTGCTCACCGAGGACTATCCGATCCACCGGGTGTCGATGGACGCCTATCCCCCGAAGAACCTGTCGTTGACCAAGGTCTGGATGGACGCCAACGAAGGGCTCCTGGAGCACATCCTCACCCGGCTCACCGAAGGCACCCCGCTGCCCACCGACGCCTTCGAGGACCGCTCGGTCATGGAGTGGCCCTCCAGCGGCTGGACCGCGGGCCGCAACGTCGAGCGGATGCTGACGTTCCTGTGGCTTCAGGGCCGGATCATGGTCGCGGGGCGCGAGGCGGGCCGGCGGTTGTGGGGCCTCCCGGACGCCTGTCTGCCGCCCGGCGCCGACCGGGTCGCGGTGTCGGCGCGCGAGATGGTGACCACGGCCGCGGAGCACACCCTGCGCGCCCTCGGCGTCGCCCGTCCCCTGGACATCAAGCAGTACTTCCTGCGGGGCAAGTACGACGGCCTGGCCGAGGTGCTGCGTACTCTCACGAAGGAGGGTCGCGTCATACCCGTACGGGTGGAGGGGGCGACCTCGGCCACCGAGACGTGGTACGTGCACGTCGACGCCATGGCCGAGCTGGAGGCGATCCGCGCCGGTGACTGGCACGGGCGCACCGCGCTGCTCTCCCCCTTCGACAACCTCGTGGGCGACCGGCGCCTGACCGAACGCCTGTGGGGCTTCGCCTTCCGCAACGAGATGTACGTGCCCAAGGCCAAACGGGAGTACGGCTACTACCTGCTGCCGATCCTGCACGAGGACCGCCTGGTCGGCCGTATCTCGCCCCGTCGCGACCGGAACCGGGGCACCCTGCTGGTCGAGGGCCTCTACCTGGAGCCCGACGTCAGACCGACGGTGGCCCTGCGCAAGGCCGTCACCGGGCAACTCGCCGACCTGGCGACCCTCGTGGGAGCCACCGACGTCGAGTACGGCGAGACGGTACCCGAACCCTGGCGCGCGGCCCTGCGCCGGTCCTAGCCCGCCACGAGCAGGTCGCCGATCGTCGCGATGCCCTCCGTGATCGCGCGTTCCCCCACGTCACCGAAGCCCAGGACGAGTTGGGGCGGCGCCGTCGCCCGGTTCGAGCGACAGGCGCTCATCCCGTACAGGCCGACGGACCGTGCGCGCGCCCCGTCGATGACGGCCCGTTCGGCGGCCGCGTCCGTGCCGGGCAGGTGCGCGACGGCGTGGAACCCGGCCGCCAGACCCGTCAGCCGGACCTCCGGAGCGTGTGCGGCGAGGGCCGTGACCAGGGCCGTACGCCGGGCCGCATAGGTCGTGCGCATGCGCCGCAGATGGCGGTCGTAGCGGCCGGACTCGACGAGGCGGGCGAGGGCGAGCTGGTCGAGGGTCGGGGAGCCGCGGTCGGTGCGCAGCTTGGTCGCCGTGATCGGGGCCGCGAGCGCGGGCGGGCAGAGCAGCCAGCCGATGCGCAGCGCCGGGGCGAGGGACTTGCTGACGGTGCCGATGGAGACGACCCGGTCGGCGGCCAGTCCGTGCAGGGCTCCGACGGGTTCACGGTCGTAGCGGAACTCCGCGTCGTAGTCGTCCTCGACGACGTACGCGTCCCGCCGCGTCGCCCACTCGATCAGCTTGAGCCGGCGTTCGGGCGCGAGGACGACACCGGTGGGCCACTGGTGGGCGGGGGTGACGACGACGGCCCGTGCCCCGGTCGCCTCCAGCGCCCGTACGTCGATGCCCTGCTCGTCGACCGGGACGGGCACCGCCATGAGACCCGCCGCGGCCGCGGCCGCCGTCACCGTGGCGGGAGCGCCCGGGTCCTCGTACGCCACGACACGCACCCCCGCCCCGGCCAGGCTCTCCAGCGTGAGGCCGAGGCCCTGCGCGTAGCCGGAGCAGACGACGATCCGTTCGGGGTCGGCCGCGGCGGCACGCACCCGGCGCAGATATCCGGCGACGACCTCGCGCAGCACGCAACTCCCGCGCGGATCCCCGTAGTCGAGGTCCGCGGTCGGCAGGGTGCGGCCCGCCTCGCGCAGCGCCCAGAGCCAGTCGGAGAGCGGGAAGCCGGTCAGGTCCGGCACGCCGTGCCGGAAGTCGGCGATCAGCCGCTCGGGCGCGCTCCGGTTCGGTGCGGGCGCGGGCGGTACGTGGGCGCACGCCGCGACCCGGGTGGCCGAGCCGACGCGTGTCACGAGGTAGCCCTCGGACTGGAGTTGGGCGTAGCAGTCCTGGACGAGGCCCCTGGACAGCCCCATCTCGCGGGCGAGTTCACGCGAGGAGGGCAGCCGCTCGCCGGCGCCGAGGCGGCCCGTGCGGATCGCGTCCCGCAGCTGCCGTTCGAGCTGGGTGCGCAGCTGCTCGCCGCTCTCCCGGTCGACGGACAGGAGCAGTTCGGGTGACAGACCGGCCCACTGCAACGGCATGGAATTGGAGCTTACCGGGGGGCCGGCAGCTGCCTAGCGTCGTTCCCATGACAACGACCGCGCCCCGCGTCCCGGCGGCAGCTTCGAGGCCCCCTCTCCTCACCCGCCCCCTGCTGCTCCGTTTCGTGAGCATGGTCGGCGCCTCGGCGAGCTTCTTCCTGCTCCTGTCGGTCGTGCCCCGCTACGCCACGGCGTCGGGCGCGGGCCTGGCCACCGGCGCCCTGATGCTCTCCACGGTCCTGGGCGAACTGGCCGCTCCCCGCCTGGTCGCCCGCTACGGCTACCGGGTCGCGCTGATCACCGGGCTCACCCTGCTCGGCGCTCCCGCGCTGGTCCTGACCGCCTCCGACGGCATGGCGTGGATCGTGACGGTCTGTCTCGTCCGCGGCCTCGGCTTCGCGCTCACGCTCGTCGCGGGCGGCGCGCTCACCGCGACGCTCATTCCGGCCGAGCGGCGCGGGGAGGGCCTCGCGCTGGTGGGCGTGGTCTCAGGAGTGCCGTCGCTGATCGCGCTGCCGCTCGGCGTGTGGCTCGCCGCGCACGCCGGGTACGGGCCGGTCGCCGTGGCCGCGGGTGTGGCGGCGCTGGCCGCGATCGTCGCCGTACCGGGCCTGCCGGACCGGGAGCCGACGTCCGGGAAACCGGTGGGGGTGCTGGCCGGGCTGCGCACCGGTGGTCTGATGCGGCCCGGGGCCGTCTTCGCGACCACCGCCCTCGCCGCCGGGATCGTCGTCACGTTCCTGCCGCTGGCGGTCCCGGCCGCGTACGGCACGGTCGTCGCCGTGGCCCTCTTCGTGCAGCCGGCCGCGTCGACCGCGGCCCGTTGGGCGGCGGGGCGGTACGGCGACCGGCACGGGCCCGCGCGACTCCTGGTGCCCGGCCTGGTCCTCTCGGCCGGGGGCCTGTCGATCACGGCGGTGACCGGCAGTCCCGTCGCGGTCCTCGTCGGGGTCGCGGTCTTCGGCACCGGCTTCGGCATCGCCCAGAACGCCACGCTGACCCTGATGTACGCGCGCGTCCCGGCCTCCGGATACGGCACCGTCACCGCGCTGTGGAACATCGCGTACGACGGTGGCATGGGCGTCGGCGCGGCGGGTTTCGGCGTGCTGGCCGGGGTGACGGGGTATCCGTCGGCCTTCGCCGTCACCGCCGTAATGATGCTGGTGGCGCTGATCCCGGCGTACCGCGATGCGCGAGCCGATCGCGGGTCCGGCGCCACGCCGACCGGAGTCGTGGCCGGGTGACGCCTCAGTTCCGCGGCTCGGTCGCCCCCTCGATCACCCGTCGCAGCCCCTCCGTGAGGTCGTCCGCCGTGGAGGCGCTCGCCGGGTCGAAGAGCCACTGCACCATCAGACCGTTGAGCAGCGCCTGGTAGAAGCCGCCGAGGGACTGGACGGTGCGCTCGTCGAGCGTCTCCTCGTCCAGGCCCGTGAGCATCGCGACGAGCCCGGACCGTCCCTCGATCTGCGCCTTCGCCATCAGATTCCGCAGCTCCGGAACCCGCTCCCCCTGCGTCACGATCTCCATGCTGGCGGCCCAGACGGGCCGGAACTCCTCGAAGGACTCCAGCATCCGCGCCCACACGCTGTGGAACCGCTCCACGGAACCCCCGGGCGTGGCCTCGTGCTCCTGGTGAGGGGCGAACTTCTCGCCCCAGTCCTGCACCAGCTCCACGAAGGCCTGCGTCAGCAGCGCGTCCTTCGACCCGTAGTGGTAGCCGATGGACGCCAGGTTCGTCCCGGACTCCTTCACGATGTCGCGCGCCGTCGTGCGCACGAACCCCTTCTCCAGCAGGCAGCGCTTGGCGCCTTCGAGCAGATCCTCACGGTGTCCCATGCCGATCAGCGTACCCCCGATACAGACAACCGTCCCAGACGCTCGTTTTAAACAAGCGTACTAGACAAGCGTTTAAGACGTCCGTACAGTCCCTGTCATGACGCACTCGAAGCACTCGACGAGCACCACCCCCGCACCCGGCGGAGGCCTCGCCGGCCGCCGCGAATGGACCGCCCTCGGCGTCCTGATGCTTCCGCTGCTCCTGGTCTCGATGGACGTCTCGGTCCTCTACTTCGCGATCCCCGCGATCAGCGCGGACCTGGAGCCGAGCGGCACCCAGCAGCTGTGGATCTTCGACATCTACGCGTTCGTGCTCGCCGGACTGCTGATGACGATGGGCTCGCTCGGCGACCGCATAGGCCGCCGCAAGCTCCTCCTCCTCGGCGCCGCCGCCTTCGGCACCGCCTCGGTCATGGCCGCCTACGCCGACAGCGCCGAGATGCTGATCGCGGCCCGCGCGGTCCTCGGCATCGGTGGCGCCACCCTCATGCCGTCGACGATGGCGATCATCCGCACGATGTTCACCGACCCCGGGCAGCGCGCGAAGGCGATCGGTCTGTGGTCCGGCGTCATGACCGGCGGTATCGCGCTCGGTTCGGTGATGAGCGGTGTCCTCGTCGAGTACTTCTGGTGGGGCTCGGTCTTCCTCGTCAACCTGCCCGCGATGGTGCTGCTGCTGGTCCTCGGCCCGATCCTGCTCCCCGAGTCCAAGAACCCGGAACCGGGCCGTTTCGACCTGCTCAGCGTGCCGCTGTCGATGGCCGCCGTGCTGCCCGTCATCTACGGCGTGAAGGAAATCCCGTCCGAGGGCTGGAAGTTCGAGTACGGCGCCTCGATCGTCGTCGGTCTCGTCTTCGCCGCGCTCTTCGTCCAGCGGCAGCGCACCGCCAAGTCCCCGCTGATCTCACCCGAGTTGTTCCGGGGCCGGGGCTTCGCGCCCGCCGTCGTGCTCAACCTGGTCTCCGCGTTCGGGATGATGGGGTCGGCGTACTTCACCACGCAGTACCTGCAGTCGGTCCTCGGCAAGAGCTCCATGGAGGCCGCGCTGTGGTCACTGCTGCCGACGGTCCTGGTCGGGGTCGCCGCGCCGGTCGCCGCGCAGCTGGTGCAGAAGGGTGTCCACCGCGCCCACGTCGTCTCCGGCGGCTTCGTCCTCGCCGCGTGCGGCTACGGTCTGCTGGCCTTCACCGGGACCGACTCGATGTGGCTGGTCCTCGCCGGGGCCGGAGTCCTCGCCTCGGGGATCGTCACCGTGATGTCCCAGATGATGGATCTGGCGCTGGGTACCGCCCCCGTCGGCAACGCGGGCGCCGCGTCCTCGCTGCTGGAGACGGGTGCCGAGTTCGGCGGGGCGCTCGGTATGGCGGTCCTCGGGTCCATCGGTATGGCCGTCTACCGCCACGAGATTCCGTCCGGCGCCCCGGCGCCGGCCCGGGAGACCCTCGGCGGCGCGCTGGCGGTCGCCCACCGGTTGCCGGGCGGCGCGGGCGATGCGCTGGTGCGGGCCGCGCGGGAGGCGTTCACCAGTGGGATGCAGGCGGCGGCGATCGCGGGGGCGGTGTTGTTGCTCGGGGCGGCGGGGGTGGCGTCTGCGACGTTGCGGCGCGTACGGGTACGGGAGGTCAGGGCCGAGGCCCCCCACTCCGAACAGGCTCCCGCCTGACACCCCTTCACCAGGGCTACGCCCTTGGAACCCCGGCTGTGCGCTCCGACTACGGGGGGCGGGGTCCGATCGCGCAGTTCCCCGCGCCCCTCGGGCCGGGCTGCGCCCCGGACCCCCGCCCTCCCAAAGTGCTTTGCCTGCAGGCCGGTCGGGGCCGATCGCGCAGTTCCCCGCGCCCCTCGGGCGGGGCTACGCCCCGGACCCCCAGCCTCCCGAAGTGCCTTGCCTGCAGGCCGGTGGGGGCCGATCGCGCAGTTCCCCGCGCCCCTCAGGCCGGGGCTACGCCCCGGATCCCCTGCCTCCCTGAATGTTTCGTCTGCGGGCGGTGGGGGCCAGTCGCGCAGTTCCCCGCGCCCCTGAAAGCCCCGGCCCTGGCCCACGCCATCCAGCCGGTCCGGCGCTTGAGGACGAGGCCGAAGGCCGATACCCCACCCACCCCGCTCAACCCACCCACCCCGAGCCCACACCACCCAGCCCGTCCGGCGCCTGAGGACAAGGCCGAAGGCCGATACCCCACCCACCCCGCTCAACCCACCCACCCCGAGCCCACACCACCCAGCCCGTCCGGCGCCTGAGGACAAGGCCGAAGGCCGATACCCCACCCACCCCGCTCAACCCACCCACCCCGAGCCCACACCACCCAGCCCGTCCGGCGGTTGAGGACGAGGCCGTTCAGGGCGGTGAGGGGGCTGGGGGCGGAGCCCCGGGGATGGGACGGGTAGGGGCGGCGGGGGCGAGAACGGGAGCGGTGCGTTGTCGGTGGGGCGTGTCAGGATGGGCGGCGTGGCACAGACATCCGGTACGCCGTTCATCGGCCGGGACGACGAACTCGCCCGGCTCACCGGCGTGCTGGACCGCGCCCGCGCAGGCACCCCCCGCGCCGTCGTCCTCTCCGGAGACGCCGGCGTCGGCAAGACCCGCGTCCTGACGGAGGCCGCCGCACACGCCACGCGCACCGGCATGACGGTGCTCACCGGCCACTGCGTGGACCTAGGCGACGTGGGCCTGCCCTATCTGCCGTTCACGGAGATCCTCGGCGTGCTCGGCGGAGACGAGCGGTTCGCCGCCGCCCTCGCGGCACACCCGGCGGTCGACCGCCTGCTGGGCTCCGGCAGCGGGACGGACACGGACACCGTCAGCCGACTGCGGCTCTTCGAGGGCGTGGCCGGCCTGCTGGCGGACGCCGCCGACATCACCCCCCTCCTCCTCGTCCTCGAAGACCTCCACTGGGCGGACCAGTCATCGAGGGACCTCCTGCGCTTCCTCCTCAGCCGAGGCGTCCTGCAGAACCCGACCCCCGGCTCCCCCACCCACCACCTCGCCCTCTTCGCCTCGTACCGCTCGGACGACCTGCACCGCCGCCACCCCCTGCGCCCCCTGCTCGCCGAACTGGCCCGGCTCCCCTCCGTGGACCGGCTCGAACTGCGCCCCATGGCCGACGCCGAAGTGGCCCGCCTGGTGCGCGCCCTGCGGACGGACGCGCTCTCCGACACCACCGTCCGCCGCATCGTCGACCGCGCCGAGGGCAACGCCTTCTACGCGGAGGAGTTGCTCGCCGCGCTGCCTGGCGACCTCGACCCGGCGGCGCCCGCCATGCCGAGCGGCCTCGCCGACCTCCTCCTCATCCGGATCGAGCAACTCTCCGACACCGCCCAGCAGGTGCTGCGCACGGCCGCGGTCGCCGGGCGGCGCGTCGAGCACGACCTGCTGCGTGACGCCGTACAACTGCCCGAGGACAAGCTGGAGTCGGCGTTGCGGGAGGCCGTGGGACGGCAGCTGCTGGTCCCCGGCGACGACGCCACGTACTCCTTCCGGCACGCCCTCACCCGTGAGGCCGTCTACGCCGATCTGCTGCCCGGCGAGCGGGTCCGGCTGCACGGCGCGTTCGCCAAACTCCTCGCCGGTCCCGGTCACACGGCGGAGAGCGCGGCCGAGCGCGCCCATCACTCGCGGGAGAGCCACGATCTCGCGGACGCGCTGACCGCCTCGCTGGAAGCCGCCGACCACGCCCAGCGGGTCGGCGCGCCCGCCGAGGAGCTGCACCACGTGGAGGCCGCGCTCGAACTGTGGCCCGCCGTGGACCCCGGCGCCCGCCCCCGCAACGGCGACCCGGTCACGCTCACCCTGCGCGCCTCCGCCGCCGCCGCGCACGCCGGGGAGACCCACCGGGCGGTCTCCCTCACCCGCGCCGCACTCGCCAGGGCGGGGTCGGACGCGGACTCGGAGCTCGCCGCCCGCGTCCGCTACACCCTCGCGGGCAATCTGATGCGCGTCGACAGTCTGAAGGCCGCCTTCACCTACAGCAGCGAGGCACTGGCCATGATCCCGGCCGAGCCCCCGTCGCACACCTGGGTGTGGGCGGCGGCCACCCATGCCATGGCCGCGCGGTACATGGGCCACGACGAGGACGCCGAGCGCGTCGCCCGGCAGGCGCTGCGCACCGCCGAGGAGCTCCGACTCACCGACGCCCAGGCCGACTTGATCATCTCCCTGGTCGGTCTGGAGGACCACAACCGGCGTACGGCCGAGGGCCGGGAGCGGCTTCGGCAGGCCCGTGACCTGGCCCGGCGCGCCGGCAATGTATCCGTCGAGATGCGCGCGCTGTTCAACCTCGCCATCGGGGCCTACGAGTCCGGGGCCCTGGACGAGTGCCTGACCTGGCTCGCCGAGGGACTCGAGCGGGCGAACCGCTCCGGCCTCGTCTCCTCCCCGTACGCGCTGGAGCTGCGCTACCTCCAGTCCCTGATCCTCTACACCCTGGGCCGCTGGGACGAGTGCGCGCGGGCCGCCGCCGTCGATGCCGAACGGCTGCCACCGGCGGGCGGCTTCGCCGTCGGGCCCGCGTTGTACGTCGCCCTGGCGCGCGGCGAGGAAGGGGCCGCCGAGCGGGCCCGCGCGCTGCTCGCCGGACCGTTCGACTGGATGGCCACACTCGTCGCGGGCATCGTGCTGACCGACGCCGCCGCCCTGCGCGGCGACCCCGAGGGCGCCGTCGCCTCCGTACGTGCGACGCTCGCATCGCTCAGCGACGGCTCCGGCAGCGAGCGGCCCGACATCGGTGTGCGGCTCGCGGCGCTGGCTCTGTCGGCGGTCGCGGACGCCGCCGTCGAGCTGCGTCTGACCGGCGACGAGGCGGGCGCCCGGCGCTGGGCGGACCTAGCGACCGAGCTGGTGGAGGTGGCCCGGAGCACGGCCGCTAAGGGGGAGGACGGCTCGCGGCAGGGCCCGGAGGGGCTGGCCTGGCTCGCCCGCGCCGAGGCGGAGTGGCTGCGCGCGCGCTCGGGTCCCGAGGTGGCCGCCTGGGAGCAGGCGGTCGCCGCGTTCGACTACGGCGATCCCTATGAACTGGCCCGCTGCGAAAGACGGTTGGCCGAGGCGCTGCTCGTGGCGGACCGTCGGGAGGAGGCCGTCGAGCGGGCCCGCGCGGCGCGCGACACCGCCGTCCGGCTCGGCGCCGTACCGCTGCGCGAGGAGCTGGACACCCTGATCCGGCGCGGTCGGCTCGCCGACTCACCGTCCGCCGCGGACCGTGTCCCGGCGCTGACCGCCCGCGAGAGCGATGTCCTGAGGCTGCTGGCGCGCGGCCGTACCAACCGTCAGATCGGCGAGGAACTGTTCATCACGGGGAAGACGGCGAGCGTGCACGTCTCCAACATCCTCGCCAAGCTGGGCGCCTCGGGCCGCACCGAGGCCGTGGCCATCGCCTACCGGGAGGGGCTGGTCGAGCCGCCCCACGGCCCCCGCGCATGACCGGGGCCCGGTCACCTGAGGTGACCGGGCCCCGGCCCGCGTACTGCGCCCGCGTACTGCGAAGGTCAGACGAGGTTCACCGAGCGCGCCGAGGTGGCGCCGATCTCCTCGGCCACCTCGCTCAGTACGTTCTGCGGGACCGTGTCGTCGACGGTGAGGACCGCGAGGGCCTCGCCGCCCGCGGTGGAACGCGCGACCTGCATGCCGGCGATGTTGATGCCCGCCTCGCCGAGGATGCGGCCGACGGTGCCGACGACACCGGGACGGTCCTCGTAGCTCAGCACGACCATGTGCGCGGCGAGCGCGAGGTCCACGTCGTACTCACCGACGGCGACGATCTTCTGCAGGTGCTTGGGGCCGGCCAGCGTGCCGGAGACCGAGACCTCCTGGCCGTCGCCGAGCGTGCCGCGCACGGTGACCACGTTGCGGTGGTCGGGGGACTCCGAGCTCGTGGTCAGACGGACCTCGACGCCGCGCTCCTGCGCGAACAGCGGGGCGTTGACGTACGACACCGTCTCGTCGACGACGTCCTCGAACACGCCCTTGAGCGCGGAGAGTTCGAGCACCTTGACGTCGTGCTGGGTGATCTCGCCGTACACCTCGACGTCGAGGCGGACCGCGACCTCGCCCGCGAGGGCGGTGAAGATGCGGCCGAGCTTCTCGGCGAGCGGCAGACCGGGCTTGACGTCCTCGGCGATGACACCGCCCTGCACGTTCACCGCGTCCGGGACGAGCTCACCGGCGAGGGCGAGGCGCACCGAGCGGGCGACGGAGACACCGGCCTTCTCCTGCGCCTCGTCCGTGGAGGCTCCGAGGTGCGGGGTGCAGACGACCTGGTCGAGCTCGAAGAGCGGGGAGTCCGTGCAGGGCTCCTTCGCGTACACGTCGAGGCCGGCGCCGGCGACGCGGCCCTCCTTGAGCGCCGAGAACAGCGCCTCCTCGTCGACGATCCCGCCGCGCGCGGCGTTGACGATCCGCACCGACGGCTTGACCTTGTGCAGCGCCTCGTCGCCGATGAGACCGACCGTCTCGGGGGTCTTCGGCAGGTGCACGGTGATGAAGTCCGAGACCTCGAGCAGCTCGTCGAGGGAGAGGACCTTGACGCCCATCTGCGCGGCCCGGGCAGGCTGGACGTAGGGGTCGTAGGCGACGACCTTCATGCCGAACGCGGACATGCGCTGGGCGACCAGCGCGCCGATGCGGCCGAGGCCGACGACACCGAGGGTCTTCTCGGCGAGCTCGACGCCGGTGTACTTCGAGCGCTTCCACTCGCCGTTCTTCAGCGCCGAGTTGGCCTGCGGGATGTGGCGCGCGGTGGCGAGGAGGAGGCCGCAGGCCAGCTCGGCCGCGGTCACGATGTTCGAGGTGGGGGCGTTGACGACCATCACGCCGGCCTTGGTGGCGGCGGAGACGTCGACGTTGTCCAGGCCGACGCCGGCTCGTGCGACGACCTTGAGCTTCTTCGCGGCGGCGACGGCCTCCGCGTCGACCTTGGTGGCCGAACGGATCAGGATCGCGTCGACGTCGGCGATCGCGGGCAGCAGCTCGGCGCGGTCCGCGCCGTTGCAGTGCCGGATCTCGAAGTCCGGGCCCAGGGCGTCAACAGTCGCGGGCGACAGCTCTTCAGCGATGAGTACGACAGGTTTCGAGCTCACGTGAGTCCTCACAGGTCCAATGCGGACGGCCGTCCCGACGGCCGCAGGCGGTGGAGGGTTGTCGCGGCCTCGGGGAAGTTCCGGGCGGCGTGGGGCGTGCCTTCACTTCTTCGGGGTCGCTTGAGCCGCGTGGAAGACGCACGACGCTGTGGGCCTGACGCGTATGTTGTGCAGCAGTGTAGTGCCGCTACGGGGGCCTTCTTGCGCCTCCGTGGAAGGATCACCCGTCCGTGGCTGGACGGGGTGGACAACGTCGCGCTCACGGGCGTTACCCAGGGTTGGCCGAAGGGGCCGGAGCGGATGCTCCGGCCCCTCGGCCGTACGGCTTACGCCTCGTCGTTGACCCACGACATGAGCTTGCGGAGCTCCTTGCCGGTGGTCTCCAGGAGGCTGTTCTCGTCCTGCGTCTTGTACTCGTTGTACTTCTTCAGGCCGGAGTGGTACTCCTCCATCCAGTTCTTGGCGAAGGTGCCGTCCTGGATCTCCGCGAGGACCTTCTTCATCTCGGCCTTGGTGGCGTCCGTGATGATCCGCGGGCCGGTGACGTAGTCGCCCCACTCGGCGGTCTCGGAGACCGACCAGCGCATCTTCTCCAGGCCGCCCTCGTACATGAGGTCGACGATGAGCTTCAGCTCGTGGAGGCACTCGAAGTACGCGATCTCCGGCTGGTAGCCGGCCTCGGTCAGCGTCTCGAAGCCCGCCTTGACCAGCGCCGCGGTGCCACCGCAGAGAACGGCCTGCTCACCGAACAGGTCGGTCTCGGTCTCCTCCGTGAAGGTCGTCTTGATGACGCCCGCGCGGGTGCCGCCGATGCCCTTGGCATAGGACAGGGCGAGCGGGAAGGCGCTGCCCGTGGAGTCCTGCTCGACGGCCGCGATGCAGGGAACGCCGCGACCCTCCTCGTACTGGCGGCGCACCAGGTGGCCCGGGCCCTTGGGGGCGACCATGCACACGTCGATGCCGGCCGGGGGCTTGATGAAGCCGAAGCGGATGTTCAGACCGTGGCCGAAGAACAGCGCGTCGCCGTCCTTCAGGTTGTCCTTGATGGACTCCTCGTAGACCTGGGCCTGGATCGGGTCCGGCACCAGGATCATGATGACGTCGGCCTCGGCCGCGGCCTCCGACGGCGTCACCACGCGCAGGCCCTGCTCCTCGGCCTTGGCCTTGGACTTGGAGCCCTCGTGCAGACCGACGCGGACGTCGACACCCGAGTCGCGCAGCGACAGCGCGTGGGCGTGGCCCTGGCTGCCGTAGCCGATGACCGCGACCTTGCGGCCCTGGATGATGGACAGGTCGGCGTCGTCGTCGTAGAACAGCTCGGCCACTGGGGTTCTCCTTGGTGTGCGGTGTTGCGTCCCACCGTACGGCGGGCGGGGGAAGGGAAGTTTTCGGGTCTCGGTATACGGGCGGTCGGTGATCGCCGACCGCCCCTACCAAGGATCAGGCTGATCGGTCGAGCGCGCGAAGCGAGCGGTCCGTGATCGAACGCGCCCCGCGTCCGATCGCGATCGTGCCGGACTGGACGAGCTCCTTGATGCCGAACGGCTCCAGCATCTTGAGCATGGCCTCCAGCTTGTCGCTGCCGCCGGTGGCCTCGATGGTGACGGCCTCCGGTGAGACGTCCACGGTCTTGGCGCGGAACAGCTGGACGATCTCGACGATCTGGGAGCGCGTCTCGTTGTCGGCGCGCACCTTCACCAGAACGAGTTCGCGCTGCACCGCCGAGCCGGGTTCCAGTTCGACGATCTTCAGCACGTTGACGAGCTTGTTGAGCTGCTTGGTGACCTGTTCGAGCGGCAGCGCCTCGATCACGTTCACCACGATGGTGATGCGCGAGATGTCGGGATGCTCGGTGACACCGACGGCGAGCGAGTCGATGTTGAAGCCGCGGCGGGAGAACAGGGCGGTGATCCGGGCGAGGACACCCGGCTTGTTCTCGACGAGGACGGAGAGGGTGTGCTTGGTGCTCATGGTGGTGGACTCGGCTCTCTCTCGGTCTCAGTCGTCTTCGTTGTCGCCGAAGTCGGGGCGGACGTCCCGGGCGGCCATGATCTCGTCGTTCGAGGTGCCGGCGGCGACCATCGGCCACACCATGGCGTCCTCGTGCACGATGAAGTCGACCACGACGGGGCGGTCGTTGATCGAGTTCGCCTCCGCGATGACCTTGTCGAGGTCCTCGGGGGACTCGCAGCGGATCGCGTGGCAGCCCATGGCCTCCGACAGCTTCACGAAGTCGGGGACGCGGGTGCCGGCGCTCGGCTGCTTGCCGTCCGCGTCCGGGCCGGAGTGCAGCACGGTGTTGGAGTAGCGCTGGTTGTAGAAGAGGGTCTGCCACTGGCGGACCATCCCGAGGGCGCCGTTGTTGATGATGGCGACCTTGATCGGGATGTTGTTCAGGGCGCAGGTGGTGAGCTCCTGATTGGTCATCTGGAAGCAGCCGTCACCGTCGATCGCCCAGACCGTCCTGCCCGGCTGACCGGCCTTGGCGCCCATCGCGGCCGGGACCGCGTAGCCCATCGTTCCGGCGCCGCCGGAGTTCAGCCAGGTCGCGGGCTGCTCGTACTGGACGTAGTGCGCGGCCCACATCTGGTGCTGGCCGACGCCCGCCGCGAAGATGGTGCCCTCGGGGGCGAGCTGTCCGATGCGCTCGATGACCTGCTGCGGGGACAGGGAGCCGTTGTCCGGCTGCTCGTAGCCCAGCGGGTAGGTCTCGCGCCAGCGGTTGAGGTCCTTCCACCAGGCGGCGTAGTCGCCGGCGTGGCCCTCGCTGTGCTCCTTCTGCACGGCCTGGACCAGGTCGGCGATGACCTCGCGGGCGTCACCGACGATCGGCACGTCCGCGGCGCGGTTCTTGCCGATCTCGGCCGGGTCGATGTCGGCGTGGACGATCTTGGCGTACGGGGCGAAGCTGTCCAGCTTGCCGGTGACGCGGTCGTCGAAGCGGGCTCCGAGGGCGACGATCAGGTCGGCCTTCTGCAGCGCGGTGACGGCGGTGACCGCACCGTGCATGCCCGGCATTCCCACGTGCAGCGGGTGGCTGTCGGGGAATGCGCCGAGCGCCATCAGGGTGGTGGTGACGGGCGCTCCGGTGAGTTCTGCGAGGACCTTCAGCTCGGCGGTGGCCTTGGCCTTGAGGACGCCGCCGCCGACGTAGAGGACGGGCCGCTTGGCCTGGGTGATCAGCTTGGCGGCCTCGCGGATCTGCTTGGCGTGCGGCTTGGTCACCGGGCGGTAGCCGGGCAGGTCCTGGGTGGGCGGCCACTGGAAGGTGGTCTGCGCCTGGAGGGCGTCCTTGGCGATGTCGACGAGGACGGGGCCCGGGCGTCCGGTGGAGGCGATGTGGAAGGCCTCCGCGATCGTCCTCGGGATGTCCTCGGCCTTGGTCACCAGGAAGTTGTGCTTGGTGATCGGCATGGTGATGCCGACGATGTCCGCCTCCTGGAAGGCGTCCGTGCCGATCGCCTTGGACGCGACCTGCCCGGTGATCGCCACGAGCGGCACCGAGTCCATGTGCGCGTCCGCGATCGGCGTCACCAGGTTGGTGGCACCCGGGCCGCTGGTCGCCATGCAGACGCCGACCTTGCCGGTGGCCTGCGCGTAACCGGTGGCCGCGTGACCCGCGCCCTGCTCGTGCCGCACGAGCACGTGCCGCACACGCGTGGAGTCCATCAGCGGGTCGTACGCCGGAAGGATCGCGCCGCCGGGAATGCCGAATACCGTCTCGGCCCCGACCTCCTCAAGCGAGCGGATGAGGGACTGCGCTCCCGTGACGTGCTCGGGGGCGGACTGCTGTCCTCCGGAACGGGGCCGCGGCTGCGGGTGATGGGCCCCGGTGGCCTGCTCGGTCATCGGCATTCTCTTCTCGATGCTGAGGGTTTTTGCGAGTTTTGTGCGATGTACGACTGGTGCCTGTGCAACAAAAAACCCCTCGTGCCGTGAGGCAAGCGAGGGGAGCGCGCCGGGTGCGGTCGCTGGGTGTTCCGGGTCCGTCCGGTGGTCACCAGCTTCAGCCGACGCGCTTTCCAAGTACGAGAATTCGGGTGCGCATGGCATTGACCCTCCCCCCGGCACGCACTGACTGTCAAGTGGGTGGGACGGGAGTCTCATTATGTGAGCGGAGGGCCGTACCGCCCCCGAAGACTGCGGGCACACCACTCGTATACACCCCCGCGCCGCCGCCCGCGAACGCGGGCTCGGCCGGGCCGTGCGGCACCGGGTAGTGGCCGCAGGACAGCGCTCTGCGCAGCCGGTACTCGTCGAGCGGGCCGGAGAAGGCCATGCCCTGTCCGTGCGTGCAGCCCATCGCGCGCAGGGCGACGACCTGCTCGGGCAGGTCCACACCGTCGGCCACGGACTGCAGCCCGAGGTCGGTGGCGATCCTCAGCAGCCCGCTGGTGATCTTGTGCAGCCGGGCGGACTCGACGACACCCTCCACGAGGCCCCGGTCGAGCTTCAGTACGTCGACGGGCAGCCTTCTGAGCGTCGTGATGGCCGCGTAGCCACTGCCGAATCCGTCCAGGGCGATCCGGACGCCGAGCCGCCGCAGCGCGTTCAGTCGCCGCTCCAGCTCGTCCAGGGAGACCCTGGGGTCGGTGTCGGCCAGCTCGACGATCAGGGAGCCGGAGGCGAGCCCGTGCCGGGTCAGCAGGGCCTCCACGGAGCCGAGAGGCATCGAGCGGTCCAGCAGACGCCGGGCGCTCATCCGCACGGCGACGGGCACCGCGACACCCGCGACGGCCCGCTCGGCGGCCTGCTCGACCGCCTCCTCGAGCATCCATCGGCCCAGCTCGGCGGTCTTGTCGCTGTCCTCGGCGACGCGCAGGAACTCCGCCGGAGTGAAGAGCACCCCTTGGGAGGAACGCCAGCGGGCCTGGGCGGTGACCGTCACGATCCGGCCGTTCCCGAGGCAGACCACGGGCTGGTGGAGCAGTGCGAACTCGCCGTCCTGGAGTGCGGAGCGCAGCCGGGTGGCCAGCTCCGCTTTCCGTACGACGTCCTGCTGCATCTGGGGCGCGTACAGCTCGACGCGGCCCTTTCCGGCCGCCTTGGCCCGGTACATGGCGAGGTCGGCGTTGCGCAGCAACTCGCCCGCTCCCAGGCCCGGTTCGGCGAAGCCGACGCCGATGGACGCGGCGACGCGGACATCGTTGCCGCCGATGGCGTACGGCTGGGAGAGCTTGATCCGCAGCCGGTCGGCGAGCTCCAGGATCTGCTGTTCGCGCGCGCCCCGGTCGCGGCTGCCGTCGCCGACGATGAGCGCCGCGAACTCGTCGCCGCCGAGGCGGGCGGCGGTGTCGCCCTGCCGCACCGAGTCCTGGAGTCTGCGGGCGGCCTGGACGAGGAGCTCGTCGCCGGCCTGGTGCCCGATCGTGTCGTTGACGGCCTTGAAACCGTCGAGGTCGATGAAGAGGACGGCCGTGCCGCGCAGGGCGGCGCCGCGGTCGGTGGAGCGGCGGCCGGACAGGGCCTGCTGAACACGCCGGGTGAACAGCGCGCGGTTAGGCAGGTCGGTGAGCGGATCGTGTTCGGCGTTGTGCTGGAGCTGCGCCTGGAGCCGGACCCGCTCGGTCACGTCACGGCTGTTGAAGATGAGGCCGCCGTGGTGTCGGTTGACGGTGGACTCCACATTGAGCCAGCCGCCGTCGCCGGACTTGAAGCGGCACTCGATGCGGGTGGTGGGCTCCTCCAGGTGGCTGGCGGCCAGGAAGCGGCGCACCTCGTGCACCACGCAGCCGAGGTCCTCGGGGTGGATGAGGGAGGCGAGCTCGGAGCCGACGAGCTCCTCGGCGTTGCGGCCGTAGACCCCGGCGGCGGCCGGGCTGACGTACCGCAGGATGCCGTTCGGTGCGGCGATCATGATGACGTCGCTGGAGCCCTGCACCAGGGAGCGGAAGTGGTTCTCCTGCTGGGCCAGCTCCTGGGTGAGGGTGATGTTGTCGAGCAGCATGATGCCCTGGCGCACCACGAGGGCGAGTACGACGAGGCCGGCCGTGATGAGCACGACGCGGTCGACGCTGCGGCCGTTCAGGACGTTGTAGAGAATGCCCAGCGTGCACACGGCGGCGGCCAGGTAGGGCGTGAGTGCGGCCAGTGATCCGGCGATCGGACGGGTGGTCGGGTACCGGTTGTGGCCACCGTCCTGAGACCCCTGTGATCCCTGTGATCCCTGTGATCCCTGTGATCCCTGTGATCCCTGTGATCCCTGTGATCCCTGTGATCCCTGATGCCCTTGAGATCCCTGAGAATCCTGAGATCCCTGGGTGATCCCTGGTCCGCCCTGGCGGGGCCCCGGGATGTGCTCGTGCACCACGCGCGCGTGCCCGTCCCTACGGGGCTCCTCCGTGCCGTGACCGTCGGCGGCCGGCTGTCCGAGCCGGGGACCGACCCACGGCGCGTACGCGAGGAGCAGTGACCCGGCGAACCAGCCCGCGTCGAGGAGCTGCCCGGAGTGGTAGGTGTTGTGCAGGAGGGGCGAGGTGAACAGGGCGTCGCACATCACGGTCAGGGCGAGCGCGCCGATCGCGGTGTTCACCGCCGAGCGGTTCACCGACGAGCGCCTGAAGTGCAGCGCGAGCACCATGCTGACCAGGGCGATGTCCAGCAGCGGGTACGCCAGCGAGAGCGCGGTGTGCGCGACGCTCGGCCCGTCGAACTTCGCCGCCTGGGCGAGCGCGAGGCTCCAGGACAGCGTGAGCAGGGAACCGCCGATCAGCCAGGAGTCGAGCGCCAGGCAGACCCAACCCGCCTTGGTCACGGGCCTCTTGGCTAGCACGAGCAGTCCTACGATGGCGGGCGGAGCGAAACAGAGGAAGAAGAGATCGGCGTAGCTGGGACTCGGGACCTGGCGGTCGAGGACGACCTCGTACCACCCCCAGACTCCGTTGCCCAGCGAGGCCATGGTGGAGGAGAGCGCGAACAGCAGCCACGCGGGTCGAAAGCGGCTGCGGCGGCTGCGGGCGTAGAGGAAGCAGGAGACCGCGGCGGTGCCCGCGGCGGCGCTCAGCCCGAAGTCGCCCATGAACAGCGCGAGGCTCGCGGAGCCCCAGCCGAGCGCGGAACCGAAGGCGTAGCCCGCGCACACCAGGGCCAGCACGAGTTGCGGAATCAGGCCCGTCCCACCGCCGTACAACGGCCGCCGGGACAGCAGCGCCCCGGGGGAGCTCACCGGGCCCACCCGGTCCACGCGGGGTCCCGCTGGCCCGTGTGCGCTGGGTGCGCATGCCTTCTGCGGCCGCTGTGCCCGCGGTGGTGATGGCCACCGTGACCACCATGGCCGCCGTGGCCGCGTCTGCGCGTGGCCGCGCGCCAGGGTCGTCGGCGGTCCCGCCGCGTCGGATCGTTGGTCCATAGGCCGTGCATCGCCCGTCGCCCCCCTCGCAGTCCGAATGTCCATCCCCGGCGCCGAACGGTGCGCGGCGCAGCCCCTGTCGGGACGATACACCAGTCTCGTCACTCAGGGACATAGTGCCTCTACGCTCCGTGACGATCAGCGGCGGCGCGGACACCGCCCGCATTCGCCGGACTGCGGAGGGTGTCCGAAGCTGGCTACGCGCCCGTCGTAAGGACCACGTTGCCCAGGGGTTCCCGGTTCACGAAACGATTCAACTGCGCGGTCAGAAGCCGCTTGGCGCGCGGCAGGAACGCGGAGGTGGGGCCGCCGACATGGGGGCTGATGAGTACGCCGGGCGTCTGCCACAAGGGATGTCCCTGGGGCAGCGGCTCCGGATCGGTGACGTCGAGGGCCGCGGTGAGGCGCCCGCTGTCCAGCTCGGCGAGCAGCGCCTTGGTGTCGACGACGGGCCCGCGGGCGACGTTCACCAGCAGTGCGCCGTCCTTCATCCGGGCCAGGAACTCGGCGTTCACCAGGCCCCGTGTGCTGTCGGTGAGGGGCGTGGCGAGCACCACGATGTCGGCCTCGGGGAGCAGTGCGGGCAGTTCCGTGAGTGGGTGCACCGGACCGCGCGCCGAGGTGCGCTCGGAGCGCGCGACGCGCGCCACCCGCGCTACTTCGAAGGGTGTGAGCCGGTCTTCGATCGCGGATCCGATCGAGCCGTAGCCCACGATCAGTACGGACTTGTCGGCCAGCGCCGGGTGGAATCCGGAGTGCCACTCCCCCTTGTCCTGCGCCCGTACGAAGTCGGGGACGCCCCGCAGCGAGGCGAGGATCAGCGTGAGCGCGAGCTCGGCGGTGCTCGCCTCGTGCACTCCGCGTGCGTTGCACAACTGCACGCCCGGGGGCAGGGACTGCACGCCCTGCAAGACGTGGTCGACCCCGGCGGAGAGCGTCTGCACGACCCGCACGGAGGTCATTTCGGGCAGCGGCCGCTGCCCGACGCCGGGCGCCTTCATATAGGGGACGACGTAGAACTCGCAGTCCGCGGGATCCGCGGGAAACTCCTGGTCGCCGTCCCAGAAGCGGTAGCTCAGGCCCTCGGGGAGGCCCTCGATCTCGTCGGCGTGAAAGGGAAGCCACACATCGGAAGTCATGGTCAGGAGGCTATGCCAGGCGCCCGGTCGCGCAGAGGTTAGGGCCTGTCCGGCGGATCAGGCCGCAGGAAACGAGCGGTGCCTCATCGACGCTGGCGAGCGGGGCTTGGTGCGTGCAGCTGCAAGGCGGAGGAGGGCGTCGACGCGATGGGGGTCCCCCCTGCTCGAGCGAAGCCGAGAGCTTGGGGGAGTCGGCTGTCGACGACAACGCCGCAGATGTGCGTGCCAAGCCCCGCGTCTGCGGCATGATCCACCGGACAGGCCCTAGGTTGGGGTGCCGGAAGAAGGAGGGTCAGGGCCAGGTGGAGCGCAGGACGATCGGCGCGGCAACGCTCGATGTGGGGGCGATCGGGCTCGGGTGCATGCCGATGAGCTGGGCGTACACCTGTTCGCGACAGCGCGGTGAGGAGTCGCTGCGCGCGGTGCACGCGGCGCTCGACCGGGGGTCGACGCTGCTCGACACGGCCGACATGTACGGGCCCTTCACCAACGAGCTGTTGGTGGGGCGGGTGTTGAAGGAGCGGCGCTCCGAGGCCTTCGTGTCGACGAAGGTGGGGCTGCTGGTGGGCGAGCAGCACATCGTGGCCAATGGGCGCCCCGGCTATGTGCGGCGGGCGTGCGACGCTTCGCTGCGCCGCCTCCAGACCGATGTGATCGACCTGTACCAACTGCACCGCGCGGACCCGGAGGTTCCGGTCGAGGAGACGTGGGGCGCGATGGCCGACCTGGTGTCGGCCGGAAAGGTGCGCTCGCTCGGGCTGTGCGCGGTGGGCGCCAGGTCCGCCCGTCGTGCGGGGGCGCGGCTGCACGACGGAACGATTCGGCAACTGGAGCGGGTACAGCAGGTCTTCCCGGTGAGCGCGGTGGAGGCGGAGCTGTCGGTGTGGTCGACGGAGGCGCTGGACGCGCTGCTGCCGTGGTGCGCGGCGCGCGGGGTGGGCTTCCTGGCGGCGATGCCCCTGGGCAACGGCTTCCTGTCCGGCACGCTCACCCCCGGCGAGGGGTTCGAACCCGATGACCTGCGTGCCCGCCACCCCCGCTTCACGGCCGAGATGATGGCCGCGAACCAGCCCATCGTCGTCGGGCTGCGGCGCATCGCCCGGCGCCACGGCCTGCTCGGGAACACGGTCACGCCGGCCCAGGTGGCGCTGGCCTGGGTGCTGGCCCAGGGGCCGCACGTGGTCCCGGTACCGGGGGCCAAGCGGGAGCGGTGGGTCACGGAGAACGCCGGAGCGGCGGGGCTGCGGCTGACGGCGGAGGACCTGGCGGAGGTGGCGGCGCTGCCGGGGGCACGGGGATCCTGGGACTGAGGCCGCCCCGCCCCGGAGGGACCGGGTGTTCCGGTTCGGGAACCCCCGGGACTCGCGCGGTGTATGAACAGTAGGACCGCCGCGTCGAAGGGACCTCTGATCGTGCAACGTCGAGTGATGAAGGCCGTGTTGGCCGCGGCAGCGCTGGTGGTGACGGCCGGCTGTTCCTCCGGCGGTGGAGGAGGGGCGCCGATCGGCGGCCTGAGCCCGTCGTCGAGCGGTACGGGGACGGGGGCGTCGTCCGCCCCGCGGGCCACCGAGACGGCCGCGCCCGCCAAGGGCTCGGTGAACGTGGTGCGCACCGTCACCGAGGACCTCAAGTCGCCCTGGGGCCTGGCGCCGTTGCCGGAGGGTGGCCTGCTGGTGTCCTCGCGGGACGAGGGGACGATCACACGGGTCGACGAGAAGACCGGCAAGAAGACCGAACTGGGCCAGGTGCCCGGCGTGGCCCCCGCCGGCGAGGGCGGCCTCCTCGGCATCGCGCTCTCCCCCGCGTACGCCTCCGACCACATGATCTACGCGTACTTCACGACGGCCTCGGACAACCGCATCGTCCGCATGCTGTACGACGGGAAGAAGCCGTCCGGGGAGCAGCTCGGGGCGCCGGACACGATCTTCAAGGGCATCCCCAAGGGGATGATCCACAACGGTGGGCGGATCGCCTTCGGTCCCGACCGGATGCTGTACGCGGGGGCGGGCGAGACGGGTGACCGGGGGCAGGCCCAGGACACGAAGGCGCTCGGCGGCAAGATCCTGCGGATGACGCCGGACGGCGATCCGGCGCCCGGCAACCCCTTCGACAACTCGGTGGTCTACTCGTACGGCCATCGCAATGTGCAGGGCCTCGCCTGGGACGACAAGCAGCGGTTGTGGGCGTCCGAGTTCGGTCAGGACACCTGGGACGAGCTGAACCAGATCAAGCCGGGCGACAACTACGGCTGGCCGGTGGTCGAGGGCAGGAGCGACGACCCGAAGTACCACAACCCGGTCGCCCAGTGGCACACCGACCAGGCCTCCCCGAGCGGTATCGCCTACGCCGAGGGCTCCATCTGGATGGCGGGGCTGCGCGGCCAACGGCTGTGGCGCATCCCGTTGAAGGGCACGGAGGCCGCCGCCGCCCCGCAGGCCTTCTTGAAGGGCGAGTACGGCCGGCTGCGCACGGTGGTCGCGGCGGGCGGCGACAAGCTCTGGCTCGTGACGAGCGAGACGGACGGCCGCGGCAGCCCCGGCAAGGGCGACGACAGGATTCTGGAGCTGGAGGTGAAGTAGGCGTCCGGCCTCAGGACTCGTCCGGCTCCGACACGGAGTCCTCCCCCGTGTCGCCCTGCCCGCCCTCCCGCTCCTGGTCTCGCTCCCGCTTGGGCAGCCGTACGACCACCTTGCCGGAGGTCAGGTCTATGGGGCCGCGGCCCGGGTCACCGTCGTTCAGGTCCACGCGGCTCAGTTCGAGCCGCTTGCGTTCGTCGTCGGTGTGCTTGCGGCCTGGTGCGAAGAGCTCCTCGAACATGTTGAACACGGCGCCTCCCTCGGCCCGGGTCCCTGCCAGCGTATGCCTCAGCCCGCCGTCCGGGCAGTGGGGGCCTCCTGGGGGAACAACCGCAGTCGGTGCGCCAGCGCCGCCGCCTCCCCCCGGCCCGAGACGTCCAGCTTGGCCAGGATGTTCGAGACATGGACGCTGGCGGTCTTCGGGGAGATGAAGAGTTCCTCGGCGATCTGACGGTTGCTGCGTCCGGCGGCGACCAGGCGCAGGACGTCGCGCTCACGGCTGGTGAGGCCGAGGGCCTCGGCCGGGTCGGCGGGAGCCGGGGCCGACGGCTCGGGGGCGCGGCCCAGGGCGAGGCGGGCCCGCTGGGCGAGGAGCGCGACGGTGTCGGCGAGCGGGCGGGCGCCGAGGTGGCCGGCCGCCGCCCCGGCCAGCCGCAGAAGCTCCGTGGCGCGGGCTCGGTCGTCCTCGTCGGCGCCCGCGATCAGCAGGGACTCGGCGAGACGGTGCCGGACACGGGCGAGGTCGTAGGGGCGCTCCAGCGGTTCGAAGGCGGTGACCGCCTCGGACCACTCGTGCGGGTCGGCCGTGCCCTCGGCGCGGCGGAGCTCGGCGCGTACCCACTGTTCGTGGGCGAGCCAGACGGGTGCTCCGGTGGCCAGGGACTTGGCGGCCTTGCGCAGCCGCTCCAGGGTCCCGGCGCGGCCCGCCTCGGCGACGGGCAGTCCGCGGGCGTCGGCCTCCGCGGTGGCGGCGGCGAGCAGCAGCGGCCAGCCGTAGCGCTGGGTGCCGGGCGGGAAGCCCGCGTCGAGAGCGTCCTCCAGGGCGGCGCGGGCGTCGAGGAGGCGTCCCTCTCCGGCGGCGATGCCGATCGCGGTGCGGACCAGGGGCAGCGAGTGCTGCGGCATGGGGTCGTGGGTGCCGAAGTGGGCGCGGGCGGCGGTGAGTTGACGTGCCGCTTCGGCGAGGTCGCCGCGGGCGAGCGCGAGATCCGCGAGGCGCATGGCACCGCTGCCGGACGGTTTGCCGCTGAGCCCGACACCCAGCGCGTTGCGCGCGGCCTCGACGGCCTCGTCCCACTGGCCGAGCGCGTAGAGCGACTCCGAGAGGTTGCCCCACACCCAGGCCTCGGTGTCCAACAGACCGGATTTACGGGCGAGTTCGATGCCCTCGCGCAGGACCGTCACCGCTTCCCGGGACCGGCCCACGGACTCCAGGGCGGACGGCAGGTTGATGTGCACGCGCCCCGTGACCATGGACGTGGTGTGCCGGAGCACCCGCTCCTTGACCTCGCACATCTCCGCGATGCCCGTCTCCACGTCGCCCGCGTCGACCATGAGGCCGCCGAGCGTGAGCCGGGCGTTCAGCTCGATGTCCCGGGCGCCCACCATGCGCGCGTACTCCACGGCGCGCTCGGCGGCCGAGAGGGCGCCGGGACCCGGTTCGTGCAGCATGCACCAGGCGGCGACCATGGAGAGCACCTCGGCGTGCACCTCCGACGGCGGCAGGCCGCGCACCAGGTCCTGGGCGGTGGCGAGCTCCGTCCAGCCGTCCCCGCGGGCCTGTGCCTGCACCAGGCGGGAACGCTGGATCCAGAACCAGGCGGCACGGAGGGGGTCGTCCTCGTCCTCCAGGACGCGCAGCGCCCGCTTGGTGATCTTCAGGGCGCGCTCGCGCTCCCCGCACAGCCGGCCCGCGACGGCGGCCTCGGCCATCAGGTCGAGGTAGCGCAGGGGGGTGGTGGCCGGGTCGCAGCCACAGGGTGGGAAGACCTCCACGTAGTCGATGGGGCGCAGCTCGTCCCGTACGGCTTCGGGGGTGGCCTCCCACAGCTCCATCGCACGCTCCAGGAGCCTGAGTTGCTCGGAGTGGGCGTGCCGGCGGCGGGCCTCGACGGAGGCGTCGAGGACGGCGGGGAGGGCCTTGGCCGCGTCGTGCGCGTGGTACCAGTAACTGGCCAGGCGGGTGGCGCGCTCGTCGGCCGGGACGAGCGTGGGGTCGGCCTCCAGGGCTTCGGCGTAGCGGCGGTTGAAACGGGAGCGCTCACCGGGGAGCAGGTCGTCGCTGACGGCCTCGCGGACCAGGGAGTGGCGGAAGCGGTAGCCGTCGCCGCCGGGTGAGACGTGCAGGATGTTAGCGCCGACGGCGACGCGCAGCGCCTCGATGAGGTCGTCCTCGGCGAGCCGGGCGACGGCGGCGAGCAGCGGGTACTCGACGGTGGAGCCGCCCTCGGCGACGATCCGGGCGATGCGCTGGGCGCTCTCGGGGAGGCCTTCGACGCGGACGAGGAGCAGGTCGCGCAGGGAGTCGGTGAGCCCGGTGCGGCAGCCCTGGTGGGCGGCGACGGCGAGCTCCTCGACGAAGAACGCGTTGCCGTCGGAGCGTTCGAAGATGTCGTCGACCTGGGCGGGGTCGGGTTCGTGGGCGAGGATGCCGGCGATCTGACGGCCGACCTCGGCGCGGCTGAAGCGGCCGAGTTCGATACGGCGGACCGTGCGGAGGCGGTCGAGTTCGGCCAGGAGGGGGCGCAGGGGGTGGCGGCGGTGGATGTCGTCGGCGCGGTAGGTGGCGATGACGACGAGGCGGCCGCTGCGCAGGGTGCGGAAGAGGTAGGCCAGCAGGTGGCGGGTGGAGGCGTCGGCCCAGTGCAGGTCTTCGAGCGCGACGACGACGGTACGGTCGGCGGCGACGCGCTCCAGGAGGCGGGCGGTGAGCTCGAAGAGGCGGGCCATGCCCTCCTCGTCGGGCCGGCCGCCGCGGCCGGCCTCGCCCAGCTCGGGCAGCAGCCGGGCCAGCTCGTCCTCCTGTCCGGCGGCCGCGGCGGCGAGCTCGTCGGGGAGCAGTCGGCGCAGGGCGCGCAGGGCGGTGGAGAACGGGGCGAAGGGCAGTCCGTCGGCGCCGATCTCCACACAGCCGCCGCTCACGAAGACGGCGCCCTCGCGGACGGCCGCGGTGGCGAACTCCTCGAGCAGGCGGGTCTTTCCGACCCCGGCCTCACCGCCGAGCAGCAACGCCTGCGGCTCTCCCCCAGTGCTCAACGCCTGGGAGGTACCCCCAGTGACAGTACGGGCGAGCGCGTCGTGCAGGACGCCGAGTTCGTCGGTGCGACCGACGAACACCGGGCTGACGGACCGGGTTTCCACAGGCCCGAGCATCGCACAGGGGTCTGACAGTGCGGCACTGATTATCGAGCGGGCGACCGCCGCCCCGCTCGCTGGGAGGCGGCCGACCCCCGTACGGCCGCCCCCCGCCCCCGCGCTCATGCGGCGCGGGCGAACCGGTGCCGGCGGGGACGCGGGCTATGCGCCTGCCCCTCCGGGTCGTTCTGCCCGGACTCGCGCGCGGCGGCGCGGCGGGCTGCGCGACGGCCACGGAGGGCTTCCTGCGCCTGGCGGTGGTTCTGTGCCTCGCGGATCAGCTCGTTGGATCGCATCTGCTGGAGCTCGTACTCGAACATGTCGTGTCCCTCGTGAGGAGTCGGTTTCGTCATCGCTTTCCGCGATGCCTCAACCTTCGTCTCCCAGGGGGGTGCGTCACATCGGGAGAGTTCCGCATCTTGGGCACGCGAAGGGCCTTAGGGCGGCCGTAAGTGACTTACGGCGGCCCTAAGGCCCCTCAGAGGTACGGAGATCCAGCCGTGGTTTCAGCTGGTGGACGGCAGTCCGAGAATGATGTCGGAGTACTTGGCGACGGCGAGGACCAGGCCGATCACGCCGAGCGAGACGCCCGCCCAGGCGACCGACTTGATCCAGGCGGCCTGCGGCTTGCCGGGGGCCCCGAAGGCGGGCCGGACCAGGACCACGACGCCGACGATCAACGCGGCCAGCGCGAAGAGGCCGCCGACCAGCGCGGTGGTCGCCCACGCGTCGCCGTAGACCTCCTTGACCTGCTTGGCGACACTCGCGGTCGAGGAGGTCCCCAGCTGACCGACGAGGGTCTCGCGGGCGGCGGCCACGGTGGCGACCCAGCTGCCGGTGAGGGACACGACGCCAAGGCCGGCGGAGACGACGGCGGCGGCGCCCTGGCCGACGCCGGGGGTGCCCTTCTCGGCGTCGGGGGTGTCCTCCCCCTCCAGGGCCTCGGCGTCGAGGTCGTCCTGGTCCTCGGCGTCCTCGGCCTCGGTGTCGCCGGTCTCCTCGACCTCGGCGTCCGGCGCCTCGTCGGTCTTGGTGGCGTTCACGGTCTCCTCGTCGCTCTTTGCCTCGGTGCCGTTCGCGTCCACGGCTTCGTCAACTGTCTTGGTTCCCATGACCCGCACCGTACGGACGGAGTCTGAGAAGTTTCTTAATGATCGTTGTGAGCGGCGGCCAAGATCATCGTTGCTCACGCGCGCGTGCCGCCCGCCATTCGGGCGCGAGTACCGACCAGACCTCCATGTCGAGGCGCACACCCCGGTGGGGGTAGCTCTCCCGCAGCACCGCGTCCCGGGTCATCCCGAGCCGCCGGGCGCCGTTCACACTCGGCACGTTCGCGGAGGCGGCGATCCACTCCACACGATGGATCCCGCGCTCCTCGACCGCCCAGTCGATGAGGATCCGCATCGCCCGGGTGACCAGACCGCGTCCGGTGCCGGCCGGTTCCAGCCAGCAGCCGACCTCGCAGTTGCCGTGCTCGGCGTCGAAGTTCAGGAAGAGCACCCCGCCGACGAGCTTTCCCTCCAGCCACAGGCCGTGCAGGGATCCGGTGTCGGCGGCGCGCATGTCGGCGTACCGCTGGAGTGTCTCCCGCGCGGAGGGCACGTCCGTGGCCTTGGACCCGAAGGGGATGTACTGCCCGATGAACTCCCTCCCCCGGTCCAGGTGCGCGAGGAACTCCTCCGCGTGCCAGGGCTCCAGGGGCCGCAGTTCCGCGCCGTCGTCACCCAGGGATATCGCGTACATCCCGTTGCCGCTCCTTCTCCAGCTCGTCCTCCAGTACGTCCGCCACCTCGGCGTCCGTCGCAGCGGCCAGCCTCTCATGGGCGGCGCGGCACTCGGGCGGTTCGACGCTGATGCGCGGCAGCCACCGGTCGAGCCGGCGGGGCAGCCACCAGTTGGCGCCGCCGAGCAGATGCATGAGGGCGGGGACCAGGAGGGTGCGCAGGACGAAGGCGTCCAGAGCGACGGCGGAGGCGAGGGCGATGCCGAACATCGCGATCACGCGGTCGCCGCTGAGCACGAAGGCGAGGAAGACCGAGATCATGATGACGGCGGCGGAGTTGATCACCCTGCTGGTCTCGGCGAGCCCGACCCGGACGGCACGCCGGTTGTCCCCGGTTTCCAGCCACTCCTCGTACATCCGGCTGACCAGGAAGACCTGGTAGTCCATGGAAAGCCCGAAGAGGACCGACACCATGATCACGGGAAGGAAGGGCTCGATCGGACCCGCCCGGCCGAGGCCCAGCAGCTCGCTCCCCCAGCCCCACTGGAAGATCGCGACGACCACCCCGAACGCGGCGGCCACGGCGGCGATGTTCATCACGGCGGCCTTCAGCGGGATGCCGAGCGAACGGAAGGCGAGCAGGAGCAGGGCACAGCCGAGACCGATCACGACGCCCACGAAGAGGGGCAGTCTGCCGACGATGACGGCGGCGAAGTCGTCGTAGCTCGCCGTCACCCCGCCGACGCGCACGTCGAGCCCGCTGCCCGTCTCGACGCGTGGCAGCACCTCGGTGCGCAGCCGGTCCACGAGGTCGCTGGTCTTCTGGGACTGCGGCGCGGAGTCCGGGACGACGGTGAGGTACGCGGTGTCGCCCCCGGTGTCGTACGTCACCGGGGTCACCGAGGCGATCCCGGCGGTCGCCCGGAGCGTGCTGTCCAGGCTGTCGAGGGCGAGCCTGTCCTCGGCGCCGCCGACGTGGGTGACCAGGGTCAGCGGCCCGTTCACGCCCGGCCCGAAGCCCTTGGCGAGGAGGTCGTACGCCTGCCGGGTGGTCGCCGACCTCGGGTTGTTGCCCTGGTCGGAGGTGCCGAGGTGGAGGGAGAGCGTGGGCAGCGCGAGCAGCGCCATGACGACCACGGCGACCGCGCCGAGCAGCTTGGGGTGGCGCTCCACGAACACCGACCAGCGGGCGGCGAGTCCGGTGGGGAGCTCCGGCTGGGGCCCGTGCTCGTACAGCCTGCGCCGCTCGCGTCGGCTGAGGGCGCGCGGGCCGATGAAGGACAGGAGGGCGGGCAGCAGGGTCACGGAGGCCGCGACGGTGAGGACCACGGTCAAGGAGGCCGCGATCGCGACACCGTTCAGGAAGCTGAGCCGCAGGATGAGCATGCCGAGCAGGGCGATACAGACGGTGGCGCCCGCGAAGACGACCGCGCGGCCGGTGGTGGCGACGGCGTTGCGGGCCGCCTCGGCCACGGCAAGCCCGCGTTTCAGCCCGCGCCGGTGCCGGGTCACGATGAACAGCGCGTAGTCGATGCCGACGCCGAGGCCGATCAGCATGCCCAGCATGGGCGCGAAGTCGGCGACCGTCATCGCGTGCCCCAGGAGCACGATCGAGGCGTACGCCGTCCCGACACCGACCAGGGCGGTGGCGATGGGCAGCAGGGAGGCGGCGAGCGAGCCGAAGGCGAGGAAGAGCACCACGGCGGCCACGACCACGCCGACGACCTCGGCGAGGTGCCCGCCGGAGGACTCCGTGAGTCCGATGGCGCTGCCGCCCAACTCCACCTGGAGCCCGTCGGTCTCGGCGGCCTTGGCGGCGTCGACGACGGCCTGTGCCTCGCTCCTGGAGAGGTTGTCGGCCTGGTCGTCGAAGGTGACGGTGGCGTACGCCGTACGTCCGTCGCCGCTGATCCGGCCCGTGCCCTGCCCTTCGTAGGGGCTGACGACGGAGGCCACGCCGGGCAGCGCGGCGATCTCGTCGAGGGCGCGGGTCATGGTCTGTTCGACGGCGGCGGAGCGGACGGTGCCGGGGCCGGTGCGCCAGACGACGGTGTCGCTGTCGCCGCCGAGACCGGGGAAGCCCTGCTGCAGAAGCCGGTCGGCGCGGCCCGATTCGGTGCCGGGCGCCTCGTAGTTGTTCGAGTACGCGGAGCCCGCGACGGCCGCGGCGGCGCTCACCCCGCCGAGGGCGAGCAGCCACAGCAGAACGGTGACGAGGCGGTGCCGTACACACCAGCGGGCAAGGGCTGCCAACGGACAAGCTCCCTGAGTGATTTATGGATCTTTACCGGGAGTTGCCCGCAAAGAACGCATGACGAATACGTCATCACTCTTGCAGCCAGAAGCGACCGTTCATCTCATTCGTGGGTCTGCTCACGAGAGTGCGAGTTAGTTCACACGACAATCCGATGAACTCTGTCGCGCCAAGGGGCCCCGGGCACGCCTGGGGGGATGCATCGAAGCCGATGCATCCCCCCAGGTGGGTACTTGACGGGTACTCAGCCCTCGCTGACGCCCAGCTTCTCCAGGATGAGTTCCTTGACGCGGGCCGCGTCGGCCTGGCCACGGGTGGCCTTCATGACCGCGCCGACCAGGGCGCCGACCGCGGCCACCTTGCCGCCGCGGATCTTGTCCGCGACGCCCGGGTTGCCGGCGATGGCCTCGTCGACGGCGGCGGTCAGCGCACCCTCGTCCGAGACGACCTTCAGACCGCGCTTGTCGACGACCTCGTCCGGGGTTCCCTCGCCCGCGAGCACGCCCTCGATGACCTGGCGGGCGAGCTTGTCGTTCAGATCTCCGGAGGCGACGAGCTGCGCCACCCGGGCGACCTGCGCCGCAGTGATGGGCAGGTCCTCCAGGGCCTTGCCCGACTCGTTGGCGCTGCGCGCCAGTTCACCCATCCACCACTTACGGGCGGACGCGGCGTCCGCACCGGCCTCGATCGTGGCGACGATCGGATCGATGGCACCCGCGTTCAGGATCGACTGCATGTCGTGCGCCGAGACACCCCACTCCTCACGGAGGCGGTTGCGACGCGCGAGCGGCTGCTCGGGCAGCCCCGCGCGCAGCTCCTCGACCCACTCGCGGGAGGGGGCGACGGGGACGAGGTCGGGCTCCGGGAAGTACCGGTAGTCCTCGGCCTCCTCCTTCACGCGGCCCGAGGTCGTGGACCCGGTGTCCTCGTGGAAGTGGCGGGTCTCCTGGATGATCGTGCCGCCGCTGTTGAGAACCGCGGCGTGCCGCTGGATCTCGAAGCGGGCCGCACGCTCCACGGAGCGCAGCGAGTTGACGTTCTTCGTCTCGGAGCGCGTGCCGAACTTCTCGCGGCCGTGCGGGCGCAGCGACAGGTTCACGTCGCAGCGCATCTGGCCCTGCTCCATGCGGGCCTCGGAGACGCCGAGCGCCTTGATGAGCTCGCGCAGCTCGGCGACGTACGCCTTGGCGACCTCGGGAGCGCGCTCGCCCGCACCCTCGATCGGCTTGGTGACGATCTCGATGAGGGGGATGCCCGCGCGGTTGTAGTCGAGCAGGGAGTGCGAGGCGCCGTGGATTCGGCCGGTGGCGCCGCCGACGTGCAGCGACTTGCCGGTGTCCTCCTCCATGTGGGCGCGCTCGATCTCCACGCGGAAGACCTCGCCGTCCTCCAGCTGTACGTCGAGGTATCCGTTGAAGGCGATCGGCTCGTCGTACTGGGAGGTCTGGAAGTTCTTCGGCATGTCCGGATAGAAGTAGTTCTTCCGGGCGAAGCGGCACCACTCGGCGATCTCGCAGTGCAGCGCGAGGCCGATCTTGATGGCGGACTCGACGCCGGTCGCGTTGACGACGGGCAGCGAGCCGGGCATGCCGAGGCAGGTCGGGCAGGTCTGCGAGTTGGGCGCGGCGCCCAGCTCGGTGGAACACCCGCAGAACATCTTGGTCTTGGTGCCGAGCTCGACATGGACTTCGAGGCCCATGACGGGGTCGTACGTCGCGAGAGCGTCCTCGTACGACACCAGCTCGTCGGTCGTGGTGGTCACGGTGAAAACTTCCCTCTCAGCCCAGCAGGACGTCGTCGTCGCCCAGGCGCCTGAGCTCCCGGTAGAGGATGGCGAGGCCGGTGACGATGGCGGCGGCGGACACGGCCGCGTCGATGAGGCGCAGCGTGTCGTGCTCCGTACGGGCCTTCTTGGCCTGCTTGGCGACGCCGATCGCACCGAACGCGGTGCTCGCGATGGACAGGTACGTGCCGGACTTGGACTTCTTGAAGCCCTTGGCCTTGGTCAGAGCCTTACTCACAACGACGGAGCCTCCTCGAGCAGCGGGTGGCCCCACTTTTCCACGAAGGCTGCCTCGACGGCGGCGCCGACCTTGTACAGCCGGTCGTCCTTCATCGCGGGGGCGATGATCTGCAGACCGACCGGGAGGTTGTCCTCCGGGGCGAGACCGCAGGGCAGCGACATGGCGGCGTTGCCCGCCAGGTTGGTCGGGATGGTGCACAGGTCCGCGAGGTACATCGCCATCGGGTCGTCGGCGCGCTCGCCGATCGGGAAGGCGGTGGTGGGCGTCGTCGGGGAGACGATGACGTCGACCTTCTCGAACGACTTCTCGAAGTCGCGCGTGATGAGCGTACGGACCTTCTGGGCGCTGCCGTAGTACGCGTCGTAGTAGCCGGAGCTGAGCGCGTACGTGCCGAGCATGATGCGGCGCTTGACCTCGGGGCCGAAGCCCGCCTCACGGGTGAGAGAGGTGACCTCCTCGGCCGACTTCGTGCCGTCGTCGCCGACCCTGAGGCCGTAGCGCATGGCGTCGAAGCGGGCGAGGTTCGACGAGCACTCGGACGGGGCGATGAGGTAGTACGCCGCCAGCGCCAGGTCGAAGGACGGGCAGTCCAGCTCGACGATCTCGGCGCCGAGCTCCTTGAGCAGGACGACGGCCTCGTCGAAGCGCTGCACGACACCGGCCTGGTAGCCCTCGCCGCGGAACTGCTTGACGACACCGACGCGCATGCCGGCGACGGAGCCGTTGCGGGCCGCCTCGACGACCGGCGGGACCGGGGCGTCGATGGAGGTGGAGTCGAGCGGGTCGTGGCCCGCGATGACCTCGTGCAGCAGCGCGGCGTCCAGGACCGTACGGGCGCAGGGGCCGCCCTGGTCGAGGGAGGAGGAGAACGCGACCATGCCGTACCGCGACACCCCGCCGTACGTCGGCTTGACACCGACCGTGCCGGTGACGGCGGCGGGCTGGCGGATGGAGCCGCCCGTGTCCGTGCCGATGGCGAGGGGCGCCTCGAACGAGGCGAGCGCGGCGCTCGACCCGCCGCCGGAGCCGCCGGGGATACGGGTGAGGTCCCAGGGGTTGCCGGTGGGGCCGTACGCGCTGTTCTCGGTGGAGGACCCCATGGCGAACTCGTCCATGTTGGTCTTGCCGAGGATGACGACGTCGGCGGCCTTCAGCTTCTTGGTGAGGGTCGCGTCGTACGGCGGGATCCAGCCCTCGAGGATCTTCGAACCGACGGTCGTCGGGATGCCCTCGGTGGTGAAGATGTCCTTGAGCGCGAGCGGCACACCGGCCAGGGGGCCGAGCTTCTCGCCCCGCTCCCGCTTGGCGTCGACGGCGCGGGCCTGCGCGAGGGCGCCCTCGCGGTCGACGTGCAGGAAGGCGTGCACCTTCTCGTCGACGGCCTCGATCCGGGCGAGGTGCGCCTCGGTGACCGCGACGGCCGTGAGCTCGCCCGCGGCGATCTTCGCGGCGATCTCGGCCGCCGTCAGCTTGATGATGTTGACGTTGGTGTCCGTCATGGTGATTAGTCCTCCCCCAGGATCTGCGGCACCTTGAAACGCTGCTGCTCCTGGGCCGGGGCGCCGGAGAGCGCCTGCTCGGGGGTGAGCGACGGACGGACCTCGTCCGCGCGCATGACGTTCGTCAGCGGCAGCGGGTGAGAGGTCGGCGGTACGTCTTGGTCGGCGACCTCGCTGACGCGGGCGACCGCGCCGATGATGTCGTCGAGCTGGCCGGCGAAGTGGTCGAGTTCTTCGGCCTTCAGCTCCAGACGCGCCAGCCGTGCGAGGTGGGCGACCTCCTCGCGCGTGATGCCAGGCATGCAGCGATCCTCTGGGTGAGAGTGTGTGGTTTGGCCCAATCCTATGGGTCCGGGGCCGATGCCCGCGCCCGGGTTTGCCTCTGCCCCTGGCGGACGGGACCGCAGCGCCCCGTCCGGGGCGCGGGGAACTGCCCGACCAGCCACAACGGACAAACAGACGCCGACGGCGATGAAGCCCCACGAACCGCCGGAACTACTCGGCGGCCGGCAGCGCGGCACGCGGCCGCTGCCAGCCGCGCGACCCCCGCGCCAGCAGCCACGCCGTCGCCTCCTCCGGAGGCATCGCCGCCGCGACCAGCCACCCCTGCACCGCGTCACACCCGAGATCCCGCAGCCGCTCCCACGTCTCGTCGTCCTCGACACCCTCCGCCACGACGAGCAGCCCCAGCGAATGCGCGAGATCGACGGTGCAGCGCACGATCTCCGCGTCCTCGTTGTCCACGGCGAGCCGCGCGACGAAGGACCGGTCGATCTTCAGCTCGCTCACCGGCAGCCGCCGCAGATGCACCAGCGAGGAGTACCCCGTACCGAAGTCGTCCAGCGACATCTTCACGCCGTGCCCGGTCAGCCCGGCCAGCGTGTCCGCGGCCCGCTGCGGGTCCTCGAGGAGCACATGCTCCGTTATCTCCAGCTGCAACGACCCCGCCGGGACCCCGTGCCGGGCGAGCCGCGCGGCGACCGAACCCGCGAAACCGGGGGTGTGGACGTCCCGCGGGGACACGTTCACCGCGACCGGTACGTGCAGTCCCTGCGCCCGCCACCGCGCGACCTGCGCGAGCGCCGTCTCCAGCACGTACTCGGTGAGGTGCGGCATCAGTCCGGACGACTCGGCGATCGCGATGAACTCGTCCGGCGGCACCTTCCCCCGCTCGGGATGCACCCAGCGGACCAGCGCCTCGAGCCCGGCCACCTGTCCGTCGAAGCGGACCTTGGGCTGGTAGTGCAGTTCGACGTCACCGGCGTCCAGCGCCCGGCGCAGATCCCCCAGCAGACCGAGCCGGTCCGGTGTGTTCGAGTCCCGCTTGGACTCGTAGACCTCCACCCCCGTACGGTCCCGCTTGGCCTGGTACATCGCCACGTCCGCCCGCCGCAGCAGCCCCTCCGCGTCCAGCGCGTGGTCGGGGAAGACGGCGAGCCCGGCGCTGGCCTCCAGGACGAGGGTGAGTCCGTCGAGGTCGAGCGGCGAGCCGAGGGCGGCGACGAGATTGCGGGCGACCCGCGTGGCCGACGTGGTGGAGTCGGCGACGGGGAGTAACACGGCGAACTCGTCCCCGCCGAGCCGCGCGGCCTCCGCCCCGCGCGGCAGCGCCAGCCGCAGCCGGTCGGCTATCTGAAGGAGCAGCCGGTCACCGGCGAGGTGCCCCAACGTGTCATTCACGGAACGGAAGCGGTCGAGGTCGATCAACATCAGGGCGGAACGCGCGCCGATGCGCTCGGCATCGTCCAGAGCCGTCCAGGTCCGTTCGAGCAGCCACTGGCGGTTGGGCAGCCCGGTCAGCGGGTCGCGCAGTTGCTCCTCGGCCCGGACGCGGGCGATCCACAAGGTGGAGTCGAGTGCGATGAGAGGGATCGAGAACAGTGGCAGCAGCATCGGCTGGGCGATCGCGACCACGCAGATCAGCGGCGCGATACCGAGCAGCGCGACGGCGACCAGGCCCTGCCTGACCAGCGCCGTGCGGGTGGCGGTCGGCAGTCCGCCGGTGCCCGGCGCGTGCAGGTACCAGAGCAGGACGCGGGTGACCGCGAGATAGGCGGTCGCGACCAGCACCACCTCGGGTGCGGCGTAGAAGTTCCAGCTCTCCGGGTTCCAGGGCGCCTCCACGGACGGCACCCGCCCGAACATGGCGAGGACCAGCGCTCCGGCGCCGATGCCGAGGATGTCGACCGCGCCGTGCAACACCCCCTGGCGCCAGCGGCCTCGGCGCGCGCCGCCGACCAGCACGACGACGGTCAGACTGACCATCCCGGCGGCCACCCAGCCGTACAGCAGCAGGACCGCGAGGGTGAGCGCGGCGCCGGAGCCCGTGCCCCCCCACCAGCGGGCGCGGCCGAGGGCGACCAGATGGCCGACGATGATGCCGGTCAGTACCGCCAGCGACCAGCCGACCGCGCCGGACGGGAAGAGGGCGTGGTGGCCGCCGAACGCCCGGTAGAAGCCGCCGCCGAGGACGAACGCGGCCACCCCGACGACCGCGGCGGGCAGCGTGGGCCAGGAGATGTGCCGTTCGGGTTCGTGACCGGACAGTCCTCCGCCACGCCCTGCGGCGAGCCTGCCGGCACCCGGGGCGGGGGCGGCTACGGTGAGGGGTGGTGCGGAGCCCTGCCCGCCCGTGCCGGGGCGCTCCGACGAACGCCCCGTCCGGAGGCCGGCCATCCACGCGCCGGTCATCCGGCGCAGGCGCAGCCGTGAGTCCGGGGCGGCGCTCTCGGTCGGTTCCATTCCCGTCCCTCTCACAGCCGGCGGTGCCCACGCCACGCGGTCCGTTGCCGGCGACAACCGCCAACGGCACCGCGTCTGAAAACCCTTCCCCAGACTCTTGCGGAGCAGGGGATGCCCCAACCGCAGCTGGGCACGGCAGGCGCACACCTCAACAGTAGGCCGCAGAAGGCTTCTACGGGCAGCGGTCGACGACGGTTGCCCGAATGCGACCCGGCCACCCGTATGCATCTGATATGCACCGAACGGGTGGCCTTCAACCGCTACTCCTCGGTCGGGAGGGCCACTTCCGCGGCGGCCTCCGGTCCCTGTTCGAGCAGAACGGCGAAGCCGTCCTCGTTCAGAACCGGCACCTTCAGCTGCATCGCCTTGTCGTACTTGGATCCTGGATTGTCGCCCACCACCACGAAAGACGTCTTCTTCGAGACCGAACCGGTCACCTTCGCTCCCCGGCTCTGAAGGGCCTCCTTAGCGCCGTCCCGCGTGTGGTGTTCGAGCGTGCCGGTGACGACGACGGTGAGTCCTTCGAGCGGCCGCGGGCCCTCGTCCTCGCCGGAACCCTCGTCCTCCATACGGACGCCCGCCGCCCGCCACTTGCGGAGGATCTCGCGGTGCCAGTCCTCCGCGAACCACTCCTTGAGCGAGGCGGCGATGATCGGGCCGACTCCCTCGGTGGTGGCGAGCTCCTCCTCGGTGGCCTGCTCGATGCGGTCGATGGAGCGGAACTCCCGCGCCAGCGCCTCCGCCGCGACCGGCCCGACATGACGGATCGACAGGCCGGTCAGGATCCGGGAGAGCGGGCGCTCCTTGGCCGCCGCGATGTTGTCCAGCATCGCGATCGCGTTCTTCTTGGGCTCGCCCTGCTGGTTGGCGAAGACCGTGGCGATCTTCTCCTCGCCGGTCTTCGGGTCACGCTTGGGCAGGCCGCTGTCCTGGTCGAGGACGTACGCCTTGATGGGCAGCAGCCGCTCGATGGTGAGGTCGAAGAGGTCGCCCTCGTCGGCCAGCGGCGGCTCCGCCGGCTCCAGCGGCTTGGTGAGGGCCGCCGCCGCCACGTACCCGAACTGCTCGATGTCGAGTGCCTTGCGGCCCGCGAGGTAGAAGAGCCGCTCACGCAACTGGGCCGGGCACGAGCGTGCGTTCGGGCAGCGCAGGTCGACGTCGGCCTCCTTCATCGGCCGCAGCGCCGTACCGCACTCGGGGCACTCGGCGGGCATCACGAACTCGCGCTCAGTGCCGTCCCGCAGGTCGACGACCGGGCCGAGGATCTCGGGGATGACGTCACCGGCTTTGCGCAGCACCACGGTGTCCCCGATGAGGACGCCCTTGGCCTTCACCACGTCCTGGTTGTGCAGGGTGGCGAACTCGACCTCCGAGCCGGCCACCGTGACCGGCTCGACCTGCGCGTACGGCGTGACGCGGCCCGTGCGGCCGACGCCGACCCGGATGTTGACGAGCTTGGTGTTGACCTCCTCGGGCGCGTACTTCCAGGCGATGGCCCAGCGCGGCGCGCGCGAGGTGGAGCCGAGGCGGCCCTGCAACGGGATCTCGTCGAGCTTGACGACGACTCCGTCGATCTCGTGCTCCACGGAGTGCCGGTTCTCGCCGTAGTACGCGATGAACTCCCGTACGCCGTCGAGGTCGTCGACCACCTTCGCGTACCGCGTGGTCGGCAGACCCCAGGAGTGCAGCAGCGCGTACGCCTCGGAGAGGCGGGTGAGGCCCTCGAAGCCCTCCAGGGCGCCGATTCCGTGGACCACCATGTGCAGCGGGCGGCTCGCGGTGACACGGGGGTCCTTCTGACGCAGCGAACCCGCCGCCGCGTTGCGCGGGTTGGCGAAGGGCTTGTCGCCGGCCTCCACCAGGCGGGCGTTGAGCTCCTCGAACTTCTCCATCGGGAAGTAGACCTCGCCGCGGATCTCCACCAGGTCCGGGACGTGGTCGCCCTTGAGGCGGTCCGGGACCTCCGCGATGGTGCGCACATTGGGCGTGATGTCCTCGCCCGTGCGGCCGTCGCCGCGGGTCGCGGCGCGGGTGAGGCGGCCGTGCTCGTAGGTCAGGTTGACCGCGAGGCCGTCGACCTTCAGCTCGCACAGGAAGTGGTGGTCCGAGGTGCCCACGTCCTTGGCGACGCGCTCGGCCCAGGCCGCCAGCTCCAGGTCGCTGAAGGCGTTGTCCAGCGAGAGCATGCGCGAACGGTGCTGGACGGAGGTGAACTCGGTCGCGTACGCGCCCGCGACCTTCTGGGTCGGGGAGTCGGGGGTGCGCAGCTCGGGGTACCGCTCCTCCAGGGCCTCCAGCGAGCGCAGCAACTGGTCGAACTCCGCGTCGCTGACGACCGGCTGGTCCTTCACGTAGTACCGGAAGCGGTGCTCCTCGATCTGCTCAGCGAGCTGCGCGTGCTGCTCCCGTGCCTCGGCGGGCAGGGAATTGGGCTGTGCGTCCTTGTCGCCGGCCACCGTGTTGTCCTCCCGTTACTCTGGGTTGTCCGCGAGGGATCTCGCCGCCCGGGCGCAGTGGGCGAGTGCCCGGCGCGCGTACTCCGGGGAAGCGCCCGCGAGTCCGCACGACGGGGTGACCGTGACCGCCTCCGCGAGAAGACCCGGATGCAGCCCCAGCCTGCGCCACAGCGTCCTGACACCCATGACGCTACCGGCAGGGTCTGACAATGGTCCGTCCGTGCCCGGCACGACACCGGCGAACAGCCGGGTGCCACCCTCCACCGCCTCGCCGATGGCATCGTCGTCACGCTCGGTGAGCAACGAGAAGTCGAACGAGATGGCCGCGGCCCCCGCCCTGCGCAGCAGCGCGAACGGTACGTCGGGTGCGCACGAGTGCACCACGACCGGGCCGTCGGTGTGCACCCCGACGACGTCCCGCAGCGTCGCCTCCACCCGTTGCCGGTCGACGGCGCGGTGGGTGCGGTAGCCGCTGGCGGACTTCACGTGGCCGCGCAGCACCGCGATGAGCGAGGGCTCGTCGAGCTGCAGCACGATCTGGGCGCCGGGCACCCGCCGCCGGACCTCGTCGAGGTGCGTGCGCAGCCCCTCGGCGAGCGATCCGGCGAGGTCCCGGCAGGCGCCGAGGTCGGAGAGCGCAGCCTCGCCGCCCCGCAGCTCCAGTGCGGCGGCCAGCGTCCAGGGGCCCACGGCCTGCACCTTGAGCGGCCCCTCGTAGCCCTGGGTGAACTCCTCCAGCGCGTCGAGGTCCTCGCCGAGCCAGGACCTGGCCCGCTTGGTGTCGCGCCCCGGCCGGTCCCCGATCCGCCAGCCGCTGGGCTCCACGCGCGCGTAGAGCTCGACCAGCATCCCGGCGGTCCGTCCGATCATGTCCGCGCCGGGCCCCCGCGCGGGCAGTTCGGGCAGGAACGGGAAGTCATCGAAGGACCCGGTCACGGTCTTGGCGGCCTCGCGGGCGTCGTCGCCGGGCATGGATCCGACCCCGGTGGCGGGGCCCCAGGTGAAGCTCATCGTCCCGGCCGCACGGTCAGGTCGTTGACCTCCGCGTCGCGCGGCAGGTCGACGGCCATCAGGATCGTCGCCGCGACGGACTCCGGGTCGATCCACTTCGAGGCGTCGTACTCCTTGCCCTCCTGCCGGTGGACCTTCGCCTGCATGGGGCTCGCCGTCCGGCCGGGGTAGACGGAGGTCACCCGGACGCCGTTCGCGTGCTCCTCGTGGCGCAGGGAGTCCGCGAGGGCCTTCAGGCCGTGCTTGGAGGCGGCGTACGCGGACCAGTCCGCGTGCGCGGCGAGGCCGGCGCCGGAGTTCACGAACACGACGTGGCCCTGGGCGACGCGGAGTTGCGGCAGGAAGTGGCGGGTCAGCTCGGCGGGGGCGATCAGGTTGACGTTGAGCTGGTGACGCCAGGACTTGGGGGTCAGCTCCCCGACGGGGCCGAGGTCGACCACGCCCGCGATATGCAGGAGCGAGTCGACGCGCTCGGGCAGGGACTGGTGCGAGAACGCCCAGGAGAGCTTGTCCGGGTCCGCCAGGTCGCCGACCAGGGTCCGGGCCCCGGGGAACTCGGCCGCCAGTTCCTTCGCGCGGCCCGCGTCGCGCGCGTGGAGCACGAGGTCGTCCCCGCGCGCGTGCAGACGGCGGGCGACGGCCGCGCCGATGCCGGAGCCCGCCCCGGTGATCACATGTGTAGCCATGGACGCCATGCTCGCATCACCGGGTGCCCACGCTCTCCTCCAGGTAGGCCAGCGCGCCCACCGGCTCCTCGGCGAAGAACACCAGGTCGGTGAGCGGGCACGGCAGGAAGCCCTCGGCGTCCATGCGGCGGAACTGCTCCTTCAGGCCGTCGTAGAAGCCCGCCGTGTTGAGCAGGACGACCGGCTTCTCGGTCTTCCCGTGCTTCTTCAGCTCCAGGATCTCGGTCGCCTCGTCGAGGGTCCCGGTGCCGCCCACCATGATCACGACGGCGTCGGCCTTGGCCAGGAGCAGCGCCTTACGCTCGGCGAGGTCCCGGGCGATCACCATCTCGTCGGCCCCCGCCCGCGCCGTGGCCGCCAGGAAGTCCACGGAGACGCCCAGCAGCCGTCCGCCCGCCTCCTGCACCCCGTCGGCGACCACCTTCATCAGCCCGACGTCGGAGCCGCCCCACACCAGCGAGTGGCCGCCCTTGCCGAGGAGTTCGGCGAACTCCCGGGCGGGACGGGTGTAGCGGTCGTCGAGGTCGGCGGCGGAGAGGAAGACGCAGATATTCATGCGCCTACGGTACGAGGGAAGAACCCGGGTCCCACGCGCGCTGTACAGGTATGGCCAATGGACACACGATCACCATCGAACAGGGCACGGAGCGGGTACGCGTCGTGCACGGCGACCAGGTGCTGGCGGAGAGCGACCGGCCCCTGGTGCTGCGCGAGACCGGCTGTCCCGTGCGCTACTACCTACCGGCCGAGGACGTCCGCCTCGACCTGCTGACGACCTCCGACACCCACACGCACTGCCCCTTCAAGGGCGACGCGTCCTACTGGTCCCTGCCCGACGCCCCCGACCTCGTCTGGTCCTACCCCGACCCCAAGCCGGACGTCGCCCGGATCAAGGACCACTTCTGCTTCTACGAAGTCGAAGTGGCGTAACCGCACCGGCGCCACGCCGACGGCCCGGGTGTTCCCGGGCCGCTTCGGTGGTCAGCGGGGTCGGCGTCCACGAAGGGCCCGGAGAGGCCCTAGACGCTCGCTGTCGCGCGCGTGGTCGTCGCGATCGTCGCCGAGCCCACCACGCGCGTGCCGTCGTACAGGACGATCGCCTGGCCGGGGGCGACGCCGCGGACCGGCTCGGTGAACGTGACCTCGAGTCCGCCGTCGACCAGCTCGGCCGCGACCTCCGTCTCGCCGCCGTGGGCGCGGAGTTGGGCGGTGTAGGTGCCAGGGCCGGTGGGGGCGGCGCCGCACCAGCGGGGCTTGATCGCGGTCAGCCCGCTGACATCGAGGGATGCCGCCGGACCCACCGTCACCGTGTTGTTCACCGGCGAGATGTCCAGGACGTAGCGCGGCTTGCCGTCCGCGGCCGGGGTGCCGATGCGCAGCCCCTTGCGCTGCCCGATCGTGAAGCCGAACGCGCCCTCGTGGGAGCCGATGACCGACCCGGACTCGTCGACGATGTCGCCCTCCGCCTTGCCCAGGCGGTTCGCCAGGAAGCCCTGGGTGTCGCCGTCGGCGATGAAGCAGATGTCGTGCGAGTCGGGCTTCTTGGCGACGGCCAGGCCTCGGCGCTCCGCCTCCGCGCGGATCTCGTCCTTCGTCGTCACCGTGTCACCCAGCGGGAACAGCGCGTGGGCGAGCTGGCGGTCGTCGAGGACACCGAGGACGTACGACTGGTCCTTGGCCATGTCCGAGGCTCGGTGCAGCTCGCGCGTGCCGTCCTCGTTCACGATCACCTGGGCGTAGTGGCCCGTGCACACCGCGTCGAAGCCGAGGGCGAGCGCCTTGTCGAGCAGGGCGGCGAACTTGATCTTCTCGTTGCAGCGCAGGCACGGGTTGGGGGTGCGCCCGGCCTCGTACTCGGCGATGAAGTCCTCGACCACGTCCTCGCGGAAGCGCTCGGCGAGGTCCCACACGTAGAACGGGATGCCGATGACGTCCGCGGCGCGGCGGGCGTCGCGCGAGTCCTCGATGGTGCAACAGCCTCGCGCGCCCGTGCGGAACGATTGGGGGTTGGCGGAGAGCGCGAGGTGCACGCCTGTGACGTCGTGACCGGCTTCCGCCGCGCGGGCGGCGGCGACGGCGGAGTCCACGCCGCCGGACATGGCGGCGAGGACGCGGAGGGGGCGGGGGCGCTGCGAGGTCTCAGTCATAGCCCCTCCAGAGTACGGGGCCGCGGGAACCGAAGCCCGCGGGTATCCGTTGATGATCGCAACGGGGACCGCTGACGGACGGGCGGGTACGGAGGACGGGGGGCGGACGCGATGGGTGAGGGTGCGGAGAACACGGGAACCACCGGAGCCACGGGGACCGCGAGGACCACGGGAGCGCCACAAGCCCCTGGGGGCGCCGGGCACGCGGACGGCGCCGAGGAGGAGCGCGTCGGCCGGGACCGTGACCGGCGGATCGGACGGCGGACGCTGCTGATCGGTGGCGCCGCGGCCGCCGTGGGCACGGCGGTGCTCGCACGCGGTGAGCTCGGCCACCTGTGGTGGCGGCTGCCCGGCGTCGAAAAGCCCCGGGTGGCGGGAGCCGTCGACTTCCGGGGTGCGCAGTGGGTGGCCGCCTCGTCGGCGAACTGGCGGCGGGCGGACCGGCCCGACGACTACGGGATAGACCGGGTCGTCATCCACGTCACCCAGGGCAGCTATCGAAGCGCGGTGAAGGTCTTCCAGGACCCGGCACACGGCGCCGCCGCGCACTACATCGTGCGCAAGGACGGACACATCACGCAGATGATCCGCGAGCTGGACGTGGCCTTCCACGCGGGCAACCGGGGGTACAACGAGCGGAGCGTCGGCATTGAGCACGAGGGCTTCGTGGAGCGCGCCTCGTCGTTCACGGACGCCATGTACGCGGCCTCGGCGCGGCTGACGGCCGCGGTCTGCGGGCGGTACGGCATTCCCGTCGACCGTGCGCACATCATCGGACACGTCGAGGTGCCGGGCACGGACCACACGGACCCCGGGCGGTACTGGGACTGGGACCGGTACATACGGCTGGTACGGCAGGCCCGCACCGCGGCGGAGCCGACGCGCACAGCCGGGGCGTAGCCGCCGGAGAGCGCTTTCGATGCGCGCTCACAGACAGCGGCGCACAGGGCTCCAGTCACCTAATCGTGATGCTGTGAGGCACCGGCGGGACGGGGCTGTCCATTGCGTCCCGTGCTGCCGATGTGACCAGCGACACGTCAACTCTCGCTGTTTCCAGGGGAGTTGATCCTGACTTTAAGTCATCGGATTTCACAGCGACGACGGCGTTCTCCTAACTCCGGCCCAGTCTTTACATAGCCCTTAGGCCGAGAGTCCACCGCTATGACTCACACCACGGGCAAGACCCCGGGCAAGACCACGGGCAAGGGCATGCACCGCCGCAAGTTCCTCGGCGGGATGGCCGGAGCGGGCATCGCGGCGGTGACCGCCGGCGGCACGGCCATCGCCTTACTGACGAACGCGACGCAGAACAAGGCGCACGCCGCGGGCACCACGCTGACCATCCCCGACCTCCTGGAGGGGACCACCACGGACGGCACCACGACGTACACCCTGGAGGCGAAGACCGGCACCAGCGAGGTGCTCAGCGGAGTGACCAGCACGACCGCGGGCTACAACCAGTCGTTCCTCGGCCCCACCATGAAGTGGACCTCGGGCGACACCGTCCTGCTGAACATCACCAACAGCCTCACCGAGGACACCACCGTCCACTTCCACGGCGCGCACGTCCCGCCCAGCATGGACGGCGGCCCGCAGAACGCCTTCGCCGCGGGGAAGACCTGGTCGCCCACCTTCACGGTCAAGGACGAGGCGAAGACGCTCTGGTACCACCCGCACGCCCTGGGGACCACGGCGGAGCAGGCCACCCACGGCCTCGCGGGCATGATCATCGTCGAGGACGACTCGGACGCGTCCGCGGCCCTGCCCAGCACCTACGGCACCGACGACATCCCGATCATCCTGCAGTGTCTGGCCACGGACAGCGCGGGAGACATCAAGTACAACCTGAGCGGCTACCTCAGCAACGGTCTCAGCTTCCCGCTGCTGTGCAACGGCACGAACGTCGACGACACCACGCTCTCCTTCACCGCCACCAAGAAGCGCACCCGCTTCCGGCTGCTCAACGCCTCGCCGTCCGACATCATCACCATCCAGCGCAGCGACGGCGCGACACTCACCCAGATCGCCACCGACCAGGGCTATCTGACCGAGGCCACGGAGGTGGCATCGATCCGGCTGGTGGCGGGCGCGCGGGCCGAGTTCGTCATGGAGCTCAGCGACGCGGTGACGTTGGAGGCCGTGGTGACGACGGGCTGGGTGCGCGGCGGCAGCGGGACGTACGAGTTCCTGACCGTCACCCCCGACGCCTCGGACACTCCGGAGACCCTGCCGACCCTCAACACCATCACCCGCTACGACACCAGCGACTTCACCGCCCGGACGATCACGCTCGGCCAGAGCGGCACAACGATGACGATCAACGGCTCCGCCGGGACGAGCATGTCCTCGATGGCGATGATCAGCACCACCCTGGGTGCCGAGGAGGTGTGGACGGTCAAGAACAGCACGCAGCTTGAACACTCGTTCCATCTGCATGATGTGCCGTTCCAGCTGATCTCCATCAACGGGGAGGATCCGACGGGCGTCCAGCTGGGCTGGTACGACACGTTCGAGGTGGTCGGCGGCGGCTCCATCGAGATCGCGATGAAGTTCACCGACTTCTCGGACGACACCTATATGTACATGCTCCACTGCCATCTGCTGCAACACGAGGACGAGGGCATGATGGCCTCCCTCATGGTGACGGACAGCTAGGACGACGGCCGGTACGAGGTGAGCGAGCGCGGTGGTGTCAGGTCAGGCCTGCCGTCCGTGCCCGCTCCACCGCCGGGCCGATCGCCTTGGCCACCGCCTCGACGTCCGCCTCCGTGGAGGTGTGGCCGAGGGAGAAGCGCAGAGTGCCGCGGGCCAGGTCGGGGTCGGCGCCGGTGGCCAGCAGGACATGGCTGGGCTGGGCGACGCCCGCCGTGCACGCGGAGCCCGTGGAGCACTCGATGCCCTGGGCGTCCAGCAGAAGCAGCAGGGAGTCGCCCTCGCAGCCCGGGAACGTGAAGTGCGCGTTGGCGGGCAGCCGGCCCCCGGTCGCGGGGTCACCGCCGAGGATCGCGTCGGGCACGGCAGCGCGTACGGCGTCGACCAGGTCGTCGCGCAGGGCGCCGATCTCGCGGGCGAACCACTCGCGCTGCTCGGCGGCGAGCCGCCCGGCGACCGCGAACGAGGCGATGGCGGGTACGTCGAGGGTGCCGGAGCGCACATGCCGCTCCTGGCCACCGCCGTGCAGCACGGGTACGGGCGTGTACTCGCGACCCAGCAACAGGGCGCCGATGCCGTACGGGCCGCCGATCTTGTGGCCGGAGACGGTCATCGCGGCGAGGCCGGAGGCGGTGAAGTCGACGGGCACCTGGCCGAAGGCCTGGACCGCGTCGGCGTGCAACGGGATCCCGAACTCGGCCGTGACGTCGGCCAGTTCGCGGACCGCCATCACCGTGCCGATCTCGTTGTTGGCCCACATGACGGTGACGAGGGCGACGTCGTCGGGGTTTCGGGCGATGGCCCCGCGCAGGACGTCCGGGTGGACGCGGCCGTAGGAGTCGACGGGCAGGTACTCGACCGTGGCGCCCTCGTGTTCGCCGAGCCAGTGGACGGCGTCGAGGACGGCGTGGTGTTCGACCGGGCTCGCGAGGACCCGGGTGCGGGCCGGGTCGGCGTCGCGGCGGGCCCAGTACAGGCCCTTCACGGCGAGGTTGTCGGCCTCGGTGCCGCCGGAGGTGAAGACGACCTCGCTGGGGCGGGCGCCGAGGGCCTCCGCCAGGGTTTCCCGGGCTTCCTCGACCGTCCGCCGGGCGCGGCGGCCGGCGGCGTGGAGGGAGGAGGCGTTGCCCGTGATGCTCAGCTGGGCGGTCAGCGCCTCTACCGCCTCGGGGAGCATCGGTGTGGTCGCGGCGTGGTCGAGGTAAGCCATGATGGGCCCGATTCTACGGGCCGTCCGTCCGCGGCCTCGGCCCCCGTCCGGGTAGCCGCCCGTCCGCCCCTCGTTCCGCCGTGGATCGAACGCCTCACTCGGCGGCGGCTCAGAAGTTCCAGGACACCGTGCTGTCGAACTGCATGAACGCCACCAGCACCAGCAGATCGGCGATGCCGAGGCCCAGGCCGAGGAAGGCGCGGCCACGGCGGGCGGTGCCGCGCCAGAGGGCGACGGAGGCCAGGGCGATGGCGATCGGGCCCAGGAAGACGTTCAGGACCAGCAGGCCGAGGAGGCCGAGGATGAAGGAGGCGACGGCCATGCCGTCGGCGTCCTTGGTGCCGGTCGCGCGGGTGGGCGCGCCGGGCGCGGTCGCGGTGGGCTGGGTAGCGGCGGGCTTGGTCGCGGTGGCGAGGTGGGTTCGCTCGGTGAGTTCCATGACGTGAGTCAGCTCCCAACGATCAGTTGGTGGAGGTGTGGCGCCGGCGGGCGTTGCGCTCGCGGACCGCGAAGACGGCCAGCCAGACGCCGATGACGACCGCGGCGACGAGGGTGACGGGCAGCGGGGCGTGGGCTATGGAGCCCATCACGACACCCAGCAGCAGGAGGGCGGCGACGAGGAACAGCATGAGGTGCCTCTCGACAGTGAACCCCGATTGTTTCGGGGACTTGACGACTCAGTGAACGGTTGTAGTAACACTTGTTCACTGACTCCAGAGTCTATCGCGTCGCCCGGCTTTTCAATTACAGAGAACAGTTGTTAACTGCATGGTATGAGTCACACTCTCGGCATCCGGCAGGCCCAGAAGCAGAAGACCCGTCAGGCGCTCCTGGACGCGGCGTTGGAACTGCTGGAGGAGCAGAGCCTGAGCAGCCTGGGTCTGCGCGAGGTCACCCGCGCCGTCGGAGTCGCGCCGACCGCCTTCTACCGGCACTTCCGCTCGACGGAGGACCTCGGCGTGGCGCTGGTCGAGGAGGCGCTCGGCAGTCTGCACCCGATGATCGGGGACACGGTGTCCGCGGCCGGTGACAGCGCCGGACGCATCGAGCGCGCGGTCGACCTGATCGCCCACCATGTCGAATCCCATCCCGCGCACGTCCGTTTCATCGCGCGCGAGCGGCACGGCGGCGTCCAGCGGGTGCGTCGGGCGATCAGGGAGCAACTGGAGCGGTTCGCCGAGGAGGTGAAGGTCGAGCTGGCCAAGCACCCCGAGTCGGAGGGGTGGAGCGACGACGACCTGCTGATGCTCGCGGGGCTGTACGTCGACCAGATGCTGATGACGGCCTCGCTCTATCTGGAGGCACTGGAGGCGTCCGAGGAGGAGCGCGAGCGGGTGGCCCGTGTCGCGACCCGCCAGATGCGGCTGATCGCCATCGGCCGCCGCAACTGGCTGGGATGACGCGCCCGTTCCCGAAGGGCGGGGTGACGGCACCCGTTCGCCAAAGGGCGAGGTGACGCACCCGAGTTTCGAGTACGCCACCCCTGAGAGAACCGGGACGGGCTCAGCCCTGCGCCGCCTGCCCGCTGGGCTGCCCGCTCGGCTGCCCCCCGCCGCCCGGGCCGCCGCCGCAGCCGCCCTGACCGCCGCCCTGGCCACCACCCGGACCGCCGGACGGCATGCCCGAGGGACCGCCGGAGGGCATCTTGCCGGTGGGCATGTTCGACGGCGTCCCGGAGGGCGAGCCCGTGGGCATCCCGGAGCGCCCGCCGCTCGGCATGCCCGACGGGCCTCCGCTCGGCATTCCGGAGGGCCGCTGACAGTTCTGGCTCGAGTTGCCGCTGTTCGAGGACGACGAGTCGCCCGAGCCGCAGGCCGCAAGCAACGGCGAGAGCGCCAGCAGGGCGACGGCGGGGACGAGTCGGGCACGACGGTTCATGAGGTAACTCCCAGTCAAGTCACGTGGACCGGTTTATGAAGGCCGGATGAGTGCGGGATGAGCGGTGGCCAGAGGACCAGATCCACGTAGGGCCGCGCTGTGCCGAACCTGTGGTTACCTGTGGGTCAACTTCCCTCGTGCGGGGCGCGATCCCCGCCGTACACCGCGCCGATCGCGGCCGCCGCCCCGGCCAGTTCCGCCCGCGCCTCCGGCGGCGACAGCACCTCCACCGTGTCCACGAAGGCCAGCAGCGTGCGGGCCTCGCGGACGACGGCGTACGACAGGTGCGCGAGGACCCACTCGCTCTCGCCGTCGTCCTCCGGAAGCGCCGTGAGGGAGGCCGCGTTGAGCCTGAGGAACATGTCGAGGCGGGAACGCCGTACCCGAACTGTGACATCGAGACCGCCCGGCCGCTCCTCGACCTGGCGCCGCAACACCTCCCAGACGTCACCGAGTTCGACGCCCGGGCGCCGCTTCACGGGATCGCCCAGGAGTGTCGCCGAGCGCACCCGGTCGGCCCGGAACAGCCGTGGCCGGCCGCGCCGGTCGGCCACGAGGTACCAGACGCCCGCCTTGGACACGAGCCCGTACGGGTCGACGGTGTAGGTGCTGGGCTCGGTGTGCCCGCCGTGCCGGTAGCTGAGCCGCAGCCTGCGGTCGGCGAAGACCGCGTCCTGGAGCACCTCCAGGTCCACGGCCCGCTGGGGGCCGCCCTTCCAGCGCGTCGCGTCGACGAGGATCCGGCGGCTGGTCACCTCGGCGGCCGGACGGTGCGGCGCCGGCAGCGCGGCCATCACCTTGCGCAGCGCGGAACCGAGCGCCGCGTCCAGGCCGAGCGCGGCGTGCGCGCCCTGCGCGGCCAGGATGAACAGCGCGCGGGACTCGTCGGCGGTCAGTCCCGTGACGTCCGTACGGAATCCGGCGAGCAGTTCGATGCCGCCGTGCCGCCCGCGCTCGGCGTACACCGGGACGCCGGAGGCCGAAAGGGCCTCGATGTCGCGGTAGATGGTGCGCACCGACACCTCGAGCCGGTCGGCGAGTTCGTGTGCCGGGACGCGGCCGCGGGTCTGCAGCAGCAGAAGGATCGAGAGCAGGCGGTCGGACTTCACACGCACCAGGATCGCGCACCGCGGATCACGTCCGCCGATGCCCGCGGACGCTCGTCCGAAGCTCGTCGTGGAGCCCGTCGTAAATGCTGACGGAAACTGTCAGGTTATCCGGCGAACCTGAGGCGCAACGGCACGCCAACGCAACGCCGACACGCGCTACCTGATGCGCGCCACCGCCACACCTACGCCGACAGAGGTCCGCCATGAACATCGACCCCCGCCCCCTCTACACCCGCGCCACCGAGCAGATCGCCGCTCTGGTCGCGACGGTTCGCCCGGAGCAGCTCGCCGGTCCCACCCCGTGCGCCGAGTTCGACGTACGGACCCTGCTGTCGCACATCGCGGGCGGTACCCGCCGGATCGCCGTGGTCGGCGCGGGCGGCGACGGAATGGCCGTACGACCGTTCCTCGACGGCGTCGAGGACGACCGCTGGAGCGCGGCGTACGACGAGGTCAGGACGGAGGTCCAGAAGTCCTGGGCGGACGACGCGCGCCTGGACGCCCTCGTCACCGTGCCGTGGGGCGAGGCGCCCGGACGTATCGCCCTGTCGGGCTATGTGATGGAGGCCGTCACCCACACGTGGGACCTCTCCGAGTCCCTCGGCCGACCGCTCGCACTCGATCCGGAGCTGGCCGAGTTCGCGCTCGGGATCGCCCGGCGCGTGCTGCCGGACGAGCGGCGCGACGACGAGGAACTGCCGTTCGACTCAGCGGTGCCGGCCCCCGAAGGGGCCGACGCCCATGGACGGCTCGCGGCCTACCTCGGCCGGCGACCGCTCAGCTGAGCCGGACCCGGGCGAGCTGTCGGGACTGCGCGACCAGCCGGTCCGCGCTGTCCCACACCTCGGCGTCCTCCTCCAGGAAGCCGCCGGCGAGGTTGCGGGTGGTGATCGACACCCGCAGCGGGCCCGGCGCCGGACGGCAGCGCACATGGACCGTCAGTTCGACCGTCGGTACCCAGCCGGAGATGCCGAGCTCGAAGGCGGTGGGCGGCAACGCGTCCACCGCGAGGAGCAGCGAGAGGGGGTCGGGGTCACGGCCGTCGGCGAGCCCGAACCAGGAGCGCATCTCGCCCTTCCCGGACGGCGCCCCCAGGGCCCAGCCGAGGGTCGCGGGGTCGAGCTTGAGCATCAGCCGCTCGGTGATGGCGGAGCTGCCGTCGACGGGCGCCGGTCCGTCCTCCGGCCCGAAGCAGTGCTCCATGGGCGGGATCGCGGGAGGTGTCGCCGTGGTGCGGACGTCGTCGGGCAGGGCGTCGAGATCGCCGTACGAGGCGAGTACGCGAATCCGTTCGACCTCGCGGCCCTCGTCGTCGTACTGGAAGAGCGAGGCCTGACCGGTCGACAGGGTCCGCCCCGTCCGGACGACGTCCGTTCGAACCACCGCCGGGCCGGGTTGCGACGCGGTCAGATAGTGGGCGGAGACGGTGAACGGGTCGCTGTGCGGCAGGGCGTCGGAGAGGGCGCGGCCCAGGACGGCGAGCAGATAGCCGCCGTTGACGGCGCTGATGATGGTCCATCCGGCGGACAGGTCGATGTCGTAGACGCCGGGTTCGCGCAGGGTGACCGCGGTGTCGCGGTCGAACTCGCTGTCACCGATCGCGGCGCGCGCGGCCTGTGCGGTAGCTGCTTCTGACATGCCTGAACGGTACAACAGGTGATTACTAAGCGGTAGCTTTTACTGTTTCGGGCATGTGAACCCCGTCACCCGGGAGTGAGGTTTCGGCAATTTCTTAGTAAGTGTCCGAACTCTTCCGTGAACCAACGGCATCGGATCCCCCTCTCCAAGGACATAGAACCCGATGCAGCTGCAGACCGTTGATCCAGCCCGTCACAGGAAGAGCCGCACACACCGTGAGCCTCACCGGAACGCCGTTCCTCCTCACCGCCATCGTCCTGGTCGCGGTCGCCCTGATCCTTCCCCTTGTGCTGTGGTCGCGCATTCCCGGCCCCAAGGTGCTGCGCAGCGTGGCCCGGATGGTGATGCTGCTGTTCGCCCAGGGCACCGCGATCACCCTCGTCTTCGTGCTCGTGAACAACGCCAACAGCCTGTACGACAACTGGTCCGACCTGCTCGGCACGGGCAACCACGTGCGGGCGGCCGCCAACCTCGGCCGTGACGGCACCGGCGGTATCTCGCTGCACAGCCTCCCCAAGGTCCGCCAGACGTTCTCGGCGGCCGACGGCCCCGGTATGTCCCAGGCGGGCGGGGTGAAGGTCACCCAGCTGCACGGCCAGGTGTCGGGGGTGGACGCGGAGGTCTACGTCTGGCTGCCGCCGCAGTACAACGAGCCCGCCTACCGCAACCGGAAGTTCCCCGTGGTGGAGCTGCTGCCCGGCTATCCGGGCTCGGCGAAGGCGTGGTTCGGTTCGCTGAAGGTGCATGAGCAGTTGCTGCCGCTGATGCGCGACGGGCAGGTCGCGCCGTTCATCCTGGTGGCGCCGCGCACGAATCTGCTGGCCAAGACCGACACCGGTTGCGCGAACGTGCCCGGCAAGGTGAACGCCGACACCTGGCTCAGCATCGACGTGCCGAAGATGGTGGTGGACAACTTCCGGGCGAAGTCCGCGCCGGACGGCTGGGGCGTGGCCGGCTACTCGGCCGGGGCGCACTGCGCGGCCAAGCTCGCCGTCGCCCACCCCGACCGCTACCGGGCCGCGGTGAGCATGTCCGGGTACAACGACCCGATCGGCGAACGCAACTCGCTCGCGGCGCGGAGCCTGACGCTGCGCCGTGAGAACAACCCCTACCTGCTGCTCAAGTCCTACCGCACGCCGCCCCGCGTCTCCCTCTACATCTCCGGCGAGGCGCACGACGGCTACGAGGCCGGCGCGGCGCTCCAGTCGATCGCGAAGGCACCGACGAGCGTGCAGCTGGTGCTGCTGCCCCGGAGCGCGGGCGGCCACAACATGGCCCTGTGGCGGCCGCAGATCCCGGAGACCTTCCGTTGGCTGACCCTGCAGATCGGGCCGGGGGCGCACGCTAAGGAGTCTCCGACTCCGTCGCCGTCGACCGGCGGTGCCAAGCACGCGGCGCTCGCCAGTGGTACCGCATCGCAAGCAACCGCAGGACGAAAGCGGTGACGGCCGCGAGCCCGCTGGTGAACGGGGACAGCGCGTCGTAGCGGATGCACAGGACCACCATCGTGGCGCCGACGATCGCCGGGACCGCGTACAGATCGCGGTCCCAGCGCAGCAGTGAGGGCACCTCGTTGGCGAGGACGTCGCGCAGCACACCGCCGCCGACCGCGGTGGCCAGGCCCAGGGCGGCGGACGGGGTCAGGCCGAGGCCGTACTCGTACGCCTTCGTGGTGCCCGCGACGCAGAACAGGCCGAGTCCGGCCGCGTCGAAGACGTTGACCGCGACCTGGATGCGCTCCACCTCCGGGTGGAGGAAGAACACCAGCAGGGCGGCGAGCAGCGGGGTGCTGAAGTAGCCGAGGTCGGTGAACGCGGCCGGGGGTACGGCCCCGATGACCATGTCGCGGAACAGCCCTCCGCCCAGTGCGGTGACCTCGGCGAGGACGGCGATGCCGAAGACGTCGAAGTTCTTGCGGACGGCCAGCAGGGCGCCGGAGATCGCGAAGACGAAGATCCCCACGAGGTCGAGCACATGCTGGACGGAGGGGGTGAACAGTTCCTGAAGCACCCGAACATTCTCACCTGTCGCGGGGCTCACACCTTACAAAGAAAGGCCTACAGGGTTGGTTTCCCTGTGGTGAACAGCCAGGTCTGGAAAAGGTCGTCGAGCTGTTGTCCGGAGACCTTCTCGGCGAGGCGGATGAAGTCGGCCGTGTTGGCGTTGCCGTACCGGTGGAGCTTCGTCCAGGCGGGCAGCAGTTTGAAGAACGCGGTGTCGCCGATGCGTTCGCGCAGCATCTGGAGGGTCATCGCGCCGCGCTGGTAGACCGCCGAGGCGAACATGGTGTCGCGCTGCGGGTCGGCGACGACGGTCCCCCAGAAGGTGGAGTCCGCGGGCCGCGCGTTGTACCCGGCGAGGAAGGAGTCGTGCGCCGAGCGGATCCCCTTGTGCTCGGACCACAGCCACTGGGCGTAGGTCGCGAAGCCCTCGTTCAGCCAGATGTCCTTCCAGCGTTCCACCGACACGGAGTCGCCGAACCACTGGTGGGCCAGCTCGTGCACGATGGTCGACTCCGAGCGCACGGCGGAGTACGCGGGCTTCGACTGCACCTCCAGCGAGAACCCCGCCTGCGGCATGTCGTCGACGATCGCGCCGGTCTCCTCGAAGGGGTAAGGGCCGAAGACCTGCGACCAGTAGTCGGTGGCCTCGGCCGTCACGGCGTACACGTCGACGCTGTTGCTGCCCGCGAGCACCGGGTCGATGGCCACGTAGATCGGCGTCCCGGCCGGCGTCGTCCCCGTCTTCACGTCGAACTTCCCGATGGTCGCGGTCGCGAGGTAGGTCGCCATCGGCCTGTTCTCGCGCCAGTGCGCGACCGTGCTGTCGCCCTTGTCGTACGTCGATATCAGCCGCCCGTTGGAGACGCCCGTCAGGCCCTTGGGTGCCTTGATCCGGATGTCGTAGGTGGCCTTGTCGGAGGGGTGGTCGCTGGAGGGGAACCACGTGGAGGCTGCGTTGGGCTCACAGGCGACGAAGACGCCGTCGGCGGTCTTCATCCACCCGTAGTCGGAGCCGAAGACGATGGGACCGTTGAGGGCTTCGGGGACGCCGCCGTAGGTGACGGTGACGGTGAAGGTCCTGCCCTTGCCGATCGCCCCGTGCGGGGTGATGTGGATCTCGTCGCCGTCGCGGGTGAAGTCGGCGCGTCTGCCGTTCACTTCGACGCGCGTGACCTCCAGTCTCTGGAGATCGAGGTCGAAGGAGGAGAGGGACTGGGTGGCGCGGGCCGTGAGCGTCGTACGGCCGTCCAGGCGGTCGGTGTCCGGGTTGTACGCCACGTTCAGGTCGTAGTGGCGGGCGTCGAAGCCGCCGTTGCCGAGCTGGGGGAAGTAGGAGTCGCCGATGCCGTCGGCGCCCGAGGTCGGGGCGGAGGAGGCGGCGATGACGAGGAAGGAGGCCGCCGCGGTCGCGAGGGCCCCTAAACGTGCCGAACGGGAGAGTGCCATGAGCGTCCCTTTCGTACGTGTTCCGATCGTTCCCGATCAGTTGGACACGCGAGACTCTGCACTCTTCCATTCGGGCATGCTCATGACTTTGCCCAATCGTCATGGCCTACCCGTCAGTTGACTCCTGACGATCGACTTCCGGTCTCCCCGAACGGACGGAACCAGTCCGCCATTTGACCGCACGAAGACCCCGGCATTTCCGAGTCTTTACCGCCCGAAGCGGCAGGCTCAATTGTTGCTCAACTCCACAGAATGTGATTGACCGGTCTCGGTCAACTTCATAGGCTCATTCCAGCTTGACGGGCTCCGCCGAAACGGAGGCCGGACCACTTGCATGGGGGAAATTCATGCGTACGAGAACCAAGCTGGCCACACTCGTCGTCGCCGGAGTAATGCCGCTCGTCGCGGGCGCGGCGCCGGCCTCGGCGGTCGTCACTCCGAAAAGGTCGTGCCCGGTCGATTACGGGGTCCTGATCACCTCGCACTCGGCCTATCGGATTCCCGCCTCGGGCGCGTACTTCAAGGACGGTCCGGGCGGCACCATCACCGCCTCCGTCACCAGGGCGTCCACCATCACGTACAGCCTCTCCGCCTCCCTGGAGGTGAGCGCGAGCTACCTCTTCGCCTCGGCCAAGGCGTCGGTGAGCGGCAGCATCACCAAGTCCGTGGCGATCACGACCGGCCACACGTACTCGCACAACATTCGCTCCAACAAGTACGGGAACCTGCAGTACGGCTCCAACGGCTTCAAGGTCGGATGGGAGTCGAACCGCACGAACCCGAACTGTTCGGTGACGACGCTCGCGAGGGGCACGGCCAAGCTTCCGGCGACCTCGGTCGGCTGGCACTACTGGGAAACCAGTTCCTGATAATTCTTCAAAACAAATGCCCCGGTAACCATTTCTCTGGTTACCGGGGCATTTGTTTCGGTGAATTCACACCGCCCTGTTCACTTCTGGCTGTCGGTTCCCGACTCCTCCGACGAGTTCGACTCGTCGACGGCGACCGATTCGGAAGCCTCTTCGGCAGCGGCCTCCTCGGGGGCAGCCTCCTCAGCGGCAGCCTCCTCAGCGGCGGCCTCCTCAGCGGGCTCGGTGGTCGTCTCCGCGGCGGGCTCCGGAGTCTCCTCCGTGGTTGCCAGTTCCGCGGCCACGGCCGCCGACGTCTCCGCCGACTCCGCCAGCACCTCGTCGGCCACGAGCGCCGCGGCCTCCTTCGCCGCGGACAGCAGCACCGTGTCCTGCGGCGCCTGGTCCTCGAAGTTCTCCGGGTGGTGGCAGGCGACCTGCTGGCCGGGCTTCAGCTCCAGGAGCGGCGGCTCGGCCGTCTTGCAGATCTCCGTGGCCTTCCAGCACCGCGTGTGGAAGCGGCAGCCGCTCGGCGGCGCGATCGGCGAGGGCACGTCGCCCTTGAGCAGGATGCGCTCGCTCTTCACGTTCCGGCGCTTGGGGTCCGGGATCGGCACCGCGGACATCAGCGCCTTGGTGTACGGGTGCATCGGCGCCTTGTAGAGCGAGTCGCGGTCGGCGAGCTCCACGATCTTGCCGAGGTACATCACCGCGATCCGGTCCGAGACGTGCCGGACCACCGACAGGTCGTGCGCGATGATCACGTACGTCAGGCCGAGCTCCTGCTGAAGGTCGTCGAGAAGGTTGACGACCTGCGCCTGGATCGACACGTCGAGCGCCGAGACCGGCTCGTCCGCCACGACCAGCTTCGGGTTGAGCGCGAGCGCGCGGGCGATGCCGATGCGCTGGCGCTGACCGCCGGAGAACTCGTGCGGATAGCGGTTGTAGTGCTCGGGGTTGAGGCCGACGACCGACAGCAGCCGCTGGACCTCCTTCTTGACACCGCCCTCAGGGGTCACGCCCTGCAGCTTGAACGGGGCACTGATGATCGTGCCGACCGTGTGGCGGGGGTTGAGTGACGAGTACGGGTCCTGGAAGATCATCTGGACGTCACGGCGCATCGGACGCATACCGCTCACACCGAGGTGCGTGATGTCCTTGCCCTGGAACTCGACCTTGCCCGCGGTCGGTTCGAGCAGCCGCGTGATGAGCCGGCCCATCGTGGACTTGCCGCAGCCGGACTCGCCCACGACGCCCAGGGTCTCCCCGGAGCGCACCTCGAAGTCGAGGCCGTCGACGGCGCGCACGGCACCGACCTGACGCTGCAGCAGGCCCTTCCGGATGGGGAAGTGCTTCTGCAGCCCGGTCACCTTCAGCAGGACGTCACCCGGGGCGGCGTCCTTGGTGAGGGTGGCGCCGCCTTCGTCCTGGGCCTGTGCGGGAATGGTCACTTCCGCGTCCTTGGCTTTCTCGCTCACAGCTTCGGCGCAATCTCTTCGGTCCAGATGCGTTCCCGCTGCTCCTGGGTCATGTGGCAGGCGGCCCAGTGCCGTCCGCCGACCTCGGTCAGCTCGGGGCGGACCGTGCGGGTCACGTTGTCCTTGGGAACGTCCGCGTACGGGCAGCGCGGGTTGAAGGCGCAGCCGGACGGGAGGTTGATCAGCGAGGGCGGGGAGCCCTTGACGGGGATGAGGCGCTCGGTCTGCTCACGGTCCAGGCGTGGCATCGAGCCGAGCAGCCCCCAGGTGTAGGGGTGCCGGGGCTCGTAGAACACCTTCTCGGCCGGACCGCGCTCGATGCAACGGCCGCCGTACATCACCAGGATGTCGTCGGAGAGTTCCGCGACGACGCCCAGGTCGTGGGTGATGATGATGACCGCGGAGCCGAACTCCTTCTGCAGGTCCCGCATCAGGTCGAGGATCTGCGCCTGGACGGTCACGTCCAGGGCGGTCGTCGGCTCGTCCGCGATGAGCAGCTCGGGGTTGTTGACCAGCGACATCGCGATCATCGCGCGCTGGCGCATACCGCCGGAGAACTCGTGCGGGTAGCTGTCGACGCGCTTGTCCGGCTGCGGGATGCCCACCCGGTCGAGCATCTCGACCGCGCGGCGCTTCGCCGTCTTCTTGTCCACGTTGTTGTGGATGCGGTACGCCTCCACGATCTGCTGACCGATCGTGTAGTACGGGTGCAGCGCGGACAGCGGATCCTGGAAGATCATCGCCATCTCGCGGCCGCGCAGCTTGCGTACGTAGTCCGGGTCGGCGGACAGCAGTTCGGTGCCGTTCAGCCAGATCTCGCCGGAGATCTGCGCCTTGCGCTTGCCGTACTGGCCGGCCGTGTGCAGGCCCATGATGCCGAGCGAGGTCACCGACTTGCCGGAGCCGGACTCGCCCACGATCCCGAGGGTCTTGCCCTTCTCCAGCTGGAAGCTGAGCCCGTCGACGGACTTGACCAGCCCGTCGTCGGTCGGGAAGTGCACCTTCAGGTCGCGTACTTCGAGGAAGGCGGAGGGTGCGGGCGAGTCCTTGACGGGCTCGGCCACCGCTCCGCTCTTGCTGAGTTCGGTCATGAGAGCCTCACTCGGGGGTCGATCACGGCGTACAGGACGTCCACCACGAGGTTGGCGATCAGCACCGCGAGAGAAGTGATCAGGGTGACGCCCAGGATGATGGGCAGGTCCTGGTTCCGGATGGCGTCGAGCACCGCGCGGCCGAGGCCGGGCAGGTTGAACGTCGACTCCGTCAGGATGGCGCCGCCGATGAGGGCGCCGAGGTCCATGCCCAGCATGGTGAGGATGGGGGTCATCGTGGAGCGCATGGCGTGCTTGCCGATGACGACCTGCTCCTTGAGGCCCTTGGCACGTGCAGTGCGGATGTAGTCCTCGCCGAGGATCTCCAGCATGGTGGCGCGGGTGATCCGGGCGTACATCGCCGCGTAGAGGAACGCGAGGGTGATCCAGGGCAGGATCATGCCGCCGAACCAGCCGCTGATGCTCTGGTCGAAAGGCACGTACTGCGCGTTGATCCATTTCAGGCCGAAGGCGAAGATCGCCAGGCTGAGCAGGCCGGTGAAGTAGATGGGGAGGGAGACACCCGCCAGGGCGACGACCATCGCACCGCGGTCCCAGATGGTGCCCCGCTTGAGGGCGGAGAGCACACCGGCCGCGACACCGAAGACCAGCCACAGCACGGCGGCACCGAGCGCGAGTCCCAGGGTCACCGGGAAGCGGTCGGTGAGCACCGGCCAGACGGCCTGCTCGCTGCGGAAGGAATAACCGAAGCAGGGCGCGGCACAGTGCGTGACGTCGCCACCGCCCGAGTAGGTGCGTCCGGCGAAGATGCCCTTGAAGAACTCCCAGACCTGGGAGTAGATCGGGTCGCTCAGGCCCAGCTTCTGCCGTACGGCCTCGACAGCGGCCGGGTCGGCCTGCTTGCCCACGAAGCTCGAGGCGATGTCCACGCCCGCCCACTTGGGGACGAGGAAGAAGATGCCGAAGACCACCATGACGATGACCACGAGCATCACTGCGGCGGCGAACAGCCGCCTGATGAGGTAAGCGAGCACAGCTTACGGCCCGCCGCGGGGCCGCGGGCCACCGGAGGTCATCCGATGGCCCGCGACCACGCCGCGCCGGCCTTCACCTGCCTTTCGTGCCTGTACGGCGGGTGTGCCGGTTTACTTCTTCGGGTTCTTCAGGCCGAGGTTGACGAAGTCGTACGTACCGCTGTAGTTGTCCGTCGTGTAGACGTTCGCGAGGTTGTCGCCGCGCCAGTTGATGAACTTCTCGAAGGTGAAGGGCAGGTAGTACGCGCCCTCCATGACCTTGTGGTTGATCTCGGTCGAGAGCTTGGTCTTGCCCGCTTCGTCCAGCGTGGTGACGTACTGGTCGAACAGACCATCGATGGTCTTGTCGTTGATCAGGGCGAAGTTGTTGTTACCGCTCGGTGCGATGTACTTGCTGTCCCACAGCGGCAGACCGAAGCCCTGGACGGTCGGGAAGTCCGGACCCCAGCCCATGATGATGATGCCGTAGCCCTTCTTCTTCACGTTCGAGGGGCTGCCGATGATGCCGGTGGTCTGCGAACCGTCGAACTGGTCGATCTGCGCGTTGATGCCGATCTTCTTCAGCGACGCCTGCAGCGACTGGGCCGTGGCGACCTCGACCGGCTTGTTGTTGCGCACCGCGATGGTGGTGGAGAAGCCGTTCGGCTTGCCGCACGCCTTCAGCGCCGCCTTGGCCTTCTCGACATTGCCGTTCTTGTCGGCGCCGGAGATGGCGTACGGGTCGTACTTCTGGCCCTCGGAGCCCGGGACGGACGGCGGGAGCATGTTGGTGCCGATGTCACCACCGGCGACCGGGCCACCGCGGGCGGTCTGCAGCGAGACGTGGTCCGCACCGAGGATGACGGCCTTGCGGCACTCGACGTTGTCGAACGGCTTCACGCTCTGCGGGAATGCCGCGTACCGGATGTAACCCGAGATCGGGTTGTCCAGGTTGGCCTTGTGCTCCTTCAGGGCGGTGGTGCGGCCCTGCGGGGACATGCCGGTCTGGTTGATGTCCAGGTCCAGGTCACCGTTGAGCAGGCGCTGGTCCAGCTGGTTGGCGTCCGAGTAGAACTGGACGGTGATCTTGTCCGGGTACGCCTTGCGGATCGGGTCCGAGGACTGCGTCCAGTTCGTGTTGCGCACCAGCGTCAGGCTCTTGCCCGGGCTGTACGACTCGAACTTGTACGGGCCGGAGGAGAACGGCTTCAGGCCGTACTTGGACTTGGTGTCCATGTCCTGGCGGACCGGGGAGGCCGAGACCAGACCCAGCACCTCCTGGAAGTCCGAGTTGGCCTTGGGGAGGTGGAAGACGATCGTCTTGTCGTCCGGCGTGGTGATGGCCTTCAGGCCCAGCTTGTCCTTGGACGTGTCCTTGTAGGGACCCTTGTACTCGCCCTTGGGGTCGAGGAAGTCCTTGAGGTACGTCGGACCGCCGGACAGCACGTCCTGCGCCCACACGCGCTCGATGCCGTACTTCACGTCCTTGGACGTGATCGCCTTGCCGTCCTCCCACGTGACGCCGTCACGCAGGGTGTACGTGTAGGTCTTGCCGTCGTCGGTGACCTTGGCGAGACCGGTGGCGAGGTCCGGGGTCAGCTCGGCGCCGGCCTTGCCCGGCTCCGTCTTGCCCGTGACCAGCTGGCGGCTGTAGTAGCGCGCGAAGTCCCACATGAAGCCGTAGTAGCCACGCGTGGTGTCCCACGAGTCCGCGTCCTGGGCACCGCCGAACCGCAGCGTGCCGCCCTTCTTGACCAGGGAGGCCTGGGCGACCTTGTTGTTGGCGGCGTCGAAGCCGGCGGCGCCGGTCTTCGAACCGTTGTTGTCGTCGCTGCCTCCACCGCCGCACGCCGCCGTGGTCAGCAGTGCGGCGACCGCAGCAGCGGCGGCAAACGCCTGCTTACGCCGCCCTGAGGTGCGTTGGGTAGTCACGATCTCGGATCCTCCGGATTTGATGAGAGACCCCGTGTCGATGCCACGGGACGCTTGGGGTGTGGCAGTTCAGCGGGAGGCCTTCGGGTCCAGCGCGTCCCGCACGCCGTCGCCGAAAAGGTTGAAGGCAAGGACGGTGATGAAGATCGCCACACCAGGGACCACCATGTACATGGGGTCGGACTCGTAGTAGTCGATCGCGCTCGACAGCATCTGTCCCCAGGACGAGGTGGGCGGCTTGACGCCCACACCCAGGAAGCTGAGCGCCGCCTCGGTGAGGATGTTCGTGGGGATCATCATCGTCGTGTAGACGATGATCGGCGCGACCAGGTTGGGCAGCAGTTCCTTGAACAGGATGTAGAACCGCCCGGCGCCCAGCGATCGCGCGGCCTCGACGTACTCGCGCTCACGCATCGAGAGCGTCTGGCCGCGCACCACGCGTCCGATGTAGGGCCAGCCGAAGAAGCCGATGACCAGGATCATCACGAACACGCGCACGTTGGAGCCGGACAGGCCCAGCATGTCGTTCGGCATCACCGAGACCAGGGCGATCGTGAACAGGAGTTGCGGGAAGGCCAGCAGGCCGTCCATCACGCGGCTGATGAGCGAGTCCACCCAGCCTCCGAAGAAGCCCGCCAGGATGCCGAGCACGGTGCCGAGGACGACCGCGACGACGGCGGAGAGGAAGCCCACCAGGAGCGAGACGCGGGCACCGTAGAGGATGCGGGCGAGGATGTCGCGGCCGTTGACGGGCTCGACGCCCAGCAGGTGGTCACCGCTGATGCCGCCCAACGACCCCGTGGGGGTGCCGAACAGAGGGTCGATCAGCTTCTCGTTGAAGGTGTCCGGGTCCTGACCGAGCAGGTGGGTGATCACTGGCGCCAGCAGGGCGACCACGATGAGGACGAGCACGACGATGCCGCCGGTCAGGGCGAGCTTGTCCCTCTTCAGGCGCTCCCAGGCGATCCGGCCCAGGGAACGTCCCTGCACGACCTTCTCGCCGGCGGCGGCAGCCGCCGCTTCTTCGGCCGCACTCGGGGCCGCTTCCGCGGTCGGCTCGTGCAATGGTGCCGTCATCTGGCAGGGACCCCTCTCAACCGGCGGTAGCCGGCCCACACGTGCCGCTTGTAGCGGCGTGATCAGTCCGTCGTACACAGGGGCTAAACCCCCTGGAGCGGGAGTCTTCAACGCCTCGGCGATCTGTAGCCAGACTTGACGGTGAATGGATGCGTAAACGTGATGCTGTCAGGGGGGTTCCGTTATCCGGACGGCGGGTAACGGGGGTCGGACGCGGGGCATTTGGGACACCGGAGGTTAATACGGGCATTAACCGGACGATCCCTTGCCATCTACGCGCGAAGAAATGCAGAGCCGCGGTGAAGGACCCGTGCCGATCCTTCACGGTTCGGCGGACGGCGGATCAGTATCCGCCGGGTGCCGGTGGATAGCCGTACCCACCCGCCATCGGAGCCTGGGCGGGGCCCGCGGGGGCCGCGTGGGCCTCGCGGTCGTAGAACGGCCGCGCGTTGGCGCGCAGCCACAGCGCCACCGGGTCGTACTCGTCCGACATCGCGACGGTCGACACGGGCAGCCCGTCCGGAACCGCGCCGATGGACTGCTGCATCATCGCCCGCACCGAGTCGACGGCGGGCGGCGAAGTGTCGTAGACGTCCAGTCCGATGGCCAGATACGGCGCCCCGAGCGCCGGCTGCACCCAGGCACGGCGCAGCGAGCGCACGGCGGTGGTGCGATGGGCGTTCTGCGTGAGCAGGGCGTAGAACTGCGGGATCTCGATGCCGGGTTCGGACAGTCGCAGCGGACCGGCGGGCTGGCGCTCCAGACCCGCCGCGATTCTGCGCAGATCGAGCCAGGGAATGCCGACCCCGCCGCCGGGGGCGTGCGGATTGAGCCAGAGCCCGAAGTGGTCGGGGTAGAGGGTGCGGGCCACGTCGAGACCGTCGACGACCTCGTACGACCGGTTCCAGCCGCTGGCCGAGAGCTCCTGGGCGGAGGTGACGCACGGCGCGTATCCGAAGCCCTCCACCTCCATGTTCCCGTACTGGGCGTCCGGGGAGCCCGCCTGGCCGTGCCAGAGCAGCATCCACACCTGGCCGGACGACGGGGTCGCGAGCGCGCGAAGGAGCGCCTCGTAGGCGTCGTAACGCCCGGGCGTCACCTGGCGCAGCATGTGCTCGACCTGACCGGCCGCGGCCGTGCCCGACGCGCTCACCTTCAACCGCCCCTTCGCGAAGAAATCATGACGTCGACCAACACCTCGGCCGAACCCCGGCCGAGCCATGAAACCAGCTTAAGCGGCGAATGCGCTCCGCTGGGGGAGCGGTTGAGAGCTCGGGGCCCCTTGTGGTCTGGAGGCTGCCGGTTGATCGTGGCTGGGCGCGCCCCCGCGGCGGAGCCGCACAATGGTCACAGCCTCGCGCCCCTTTCGGCGCGCTTCTACTGGGTCTGCTGATAGAAGGGCCGTACTTGGGCTCGCATCCAGTCGGCCACCGGGTCCTGGGCGACGTCGAGGAGGACGAGGTTCACCGGCCACTTGACCGCGACGCGGGAGAGGGCCCGGGAGAGGGCGTCCATGGGGAGGGCGCGGAGGTCTCCCTCCCACACGGAGAGTTCGACCCCGACGAACATGACCGGGTCGTCGCCCTCGATGCTGGCCAGACAGCGGCGGGCGGTCAGGACGACTCCCGTCGCCGCGAACTCGGCCGAGGCGGCGGCGAAGAAGTCCACCGGGTCGTCCTGCCAGTCGGGCTCGTAGAGTTTCACCCGGCCACCGCTCGTGGGCCCGTCCAGTGGGGTGCGCCCGGTCCGGCACAGCTCGGCGACCGCGAGGGGCGGCAGCGGCACTCCGACCGTCCCGTCCGGGTTGATCGCGATACCGACCTGCGGAGGCAGCCCGCGGGCGAACTCGACCGCGGGCGCGATCGTGTACGACAGATGGCTGCCGGCGACCTGGCGGAACTGCTCCTCGGAGCTGAAGACCGGCACGTACGCCTGGCCCTCGATCTCCAGGATGGGCAGGTCGAGGGATCCCGCGTGCGGTCCGCCGCCGTTGGGCAGCGGCACCCAGACGAAGCTGCGGCCGAGGACCTCGACGATGCGGCCGCCGGCCGAGGGCACTCCGAGGGACGCGGAGAGCACCTCCTCCAGTTCGTTGCCCGGCCAGCCGCCGTGCGAGTGGGGGTGGGGGCCGGGTTGCGGGTACGCCGGGACCGAGAAGTCCGGGAAGTCGGGGATGTCCATCTGTCTACCTGTCTACCGCCTGCGGTGAACCACTGTTCTGGTGTTCTGGCTGGAAAGGTTAGTGGGCCTGTATGACTTCACGACCGCTCTCGGCCACTCGCGGCCGTTTCTCAGCCACCGAAGCCGATCCGCCGCAGTACGTCCGCCGCGTCCCGGTCGAGGAGCACCGCCGAGCCGCAGCCCTCCGGCAGGTCGCCCCGCTCGACGGAGCGCAGCAGCCGGGCAACCGCGCCCCGGTGACGGGCGAACGCGTACCGCGAGACGCCCCGGCCGCGCTCGCGCTGGCCCTCCAGCGCCGTGCCGGGCGTGACGTCGAGCAGCAGCAGGTGGAGGGTGCCGCCGCGGCGCTGGGCCTCGCGGGCGAGCCAGCGGCGCACCCAGGCCTGCGTACCGCAGTCGTGCACGACGAGCCCGGCGCCGGAGCGCAGGGCGCGACGCAGGCCCGCGTAGTGCGCGAGGCGGACGAGGGGCCGGTAGAGGGCGTACGGCAGCCGGCCGCCGATCCGCTCGTCCCAGCGGTCCCGGGTGTCCTGGGAGTCGATGCGCGGGCCCTCGACGGCGCGGCGCATCAGGGTCGACTTGCCGCTGCCCGGCAACCCGGTGACCACGACGACGTCGGCCGCCGCGAAGTGCAGACCGTGCGGAGAGTGTCCCGCGCGCTCTCTGAGGTCGCGGACGACGGCCGTCGGCAGCGCTCCGCACGTCTCCCGGGTCCTGGCCGGGGCACCGGGCTGCTCGGGCAGCGCGAGGCCCGAGGTCGTGGCGTACGCCGTGGTCCTGTTCACCGTGATCGTCCTCCCCTTGGGTGTGGAGTCCCATCCCCGTCGAGTGTAAAGAGAAGGTAATGCGCGGTGTCTCTCGTTTCCGTACGCGGACTGCCACAGGCCGGTTACAGATGCGGACTGCCGTGATCGGACGGCGCGTGCGATGATGTGCCCGCCAACTGCATACCGGCCGCTTGAATCCGCGCGGGAGAGTTCCGGGAACCTTCGGGTACCCGGGCGCCGAAGGAGCAAGTCCCTCCCTTGAATCTCTCAGGCCCCGTTACCGCGCGGGCGAGGCACATCTGAAAAGCGGGCCGCTGTCCAGTGGCTCCACCCAAGGTGCAAGTCAGGACCTCCGTTCGCGGGGTCGTGATGAACCTCTCAGGTTCCGATGACAGATGGGGAGGAACGACCTCGCCGTCATGCCTTGGGAGCCCCACCGATGAGCAGTAACGCACCCCGTCTCACCGCGCTCGATGCCCTGCATCGCGCGCTCGGCGCGACGATGACCGACTTCGCGGGCTGGGACATGCCCCTGCGCTACGGCTCCGAGCGCGACGAGCATCTCGCCGTGCGCACCCGGGCCGGTCTCTTCGACCTGTCGCACATGGGCGAGATCACGGTCACCGGGCCGCAGGCCGCCACCCTGCTCAACCACGCGCTGGTCGGCAACATCGCCTCCGTCGGCGTCGGCCGCGCCCGCTACACGATGATCTGCCGGGAGGACGGCGGCATCCTGGACGACCTGATCGTCTACCGGCTGGCCGAGAACGAGTACATGGTCGTCGCGAACGCCTCCAACGCCCAGGTGGTGCTGGACGCGCTGAGCGAGCGTGCCGCCGGCTTCGACGCCCTCGTGCGCGACGACCGGGACGCGTACGCGCTGATCGCCGTGCAGGGCCCCGAGTCCCCCGGCATCCTCAAGTCGCTGACCGACGCCGACCTGGACGGGCTGAAGTACTACGCCGGTCTGCCGGGCACCGTCGCGGGCGTCCCGGCGCTGATCGCCCGCACGGGCTACACGGGCGAGGACGGCTTCGAGCTGTTCGTGGCCCCGTCCGACGCCGAGAAGCTGTGGCAGGCGCTGACGGACGCGGGCGCGCCCGTCGGGCTCGTCCCCTGCGGCCTCTCCTGCCGCGACACGCTGCGCCTGGAGGCGGGCATGCCGCTGTACGGGCACGAGCTGACCACCTCGCTCACCCCCTTCGACGCGGGGCTCGGGCGGGTCGTGAAGTTCGAGAAGGAGGGGGACTTCGTGGGACGTGCCGCGCTCCAGGAGGCCGCCTCCCGCGCCGAGGAGAACCCCCCGCGGGTACTCGTCGGTCTTGTCGCCGAGGGCCGTCGCGTGCCGCGCGCCGGGTACCCGGTCGTCGCCGACGGCAAGGTGATCGGCGAGGTCACCTCCGGCGCGCCCTCCCCGACGCTGGGCAAGCCGATCGCGATGGCGTACGTCGACGCCGCCCACGCCGCGCCCGGCACGGCCGGGGTCGGCGTGGACATCCGGGGCAGCCATGAGCCGTACGAGGTCGTGGCGCTGCCGTTCTACAAGCGCCAGAAGTAGCTTCGGGGCCGAAAGGGCCCCGTCCAGCGCGCCCACGTGACGCACGCCGCTGTGTCACGTCTCGTATCCCAAGACCACTCGGTCATCCCGTTCATCCGCACTCCCCCGCGTACAGGAGAATTCAGGCCATGAGCAACCCCCAGCAGCTGCGCTACAGCAAGGAGCACGAGTGGCTGTCGGTCGCCGAGGACGGCGTCTCGACGGTCGGCATCACCGAGTTCGCGGCCAACGCGCTCGGCGATGTCGTCTACGCCCAGCTTCCGGAGGTCGGTGACACGGTGACCGCGGGCGAGACCTGCGGCGAGCTGGAGTCGACCAAGTCGGTCAGCGACCTGTACGCGCCGGTCACCGGCGAGGTCGTGGAGGCCAACCAGGACGTGGTCGACGACCCGTCGCTGGTGAACTCCGCCCCCTTCGAGGGCGGCTGGCTGTTCAAGGTACGCGTCACGGACGAGCCGGCCGACCTGCTCTCCGCCGACGAGTACACCGAGTTCTCCGGCTCTTAAGGACTTCTGACTGATGTCGCTTCTGAACACGCCCCTGCACGAGCTGGACCCGGACGTCGCCGCCGCCGTCGACGCCGAGCTGCACCGCCAGCAGTCCACCCTGGAGATGATCGCCTCGGAGAACTTCGCTCCGGTCGCGGTCATGGAGGCCCAGGGCTCGGTCCTGACCAACAAGTACGCCGAGGGCTACCCGGGCCGCCGCTACTACGGCGGCTGTGAGCACGTCGACGTGGTCGAGCAGATCGCCATCGACCGCGTCAAGGCGCTCTTCGGCGCCGAGCACGCGAACGTGCAGCCCCACTCGGGCGCCCAGGCCAACGCGGCGGCGATGTTCGCGCTGCTGAAGCCGGGCGACACGATCATGGGTCTGAACCTCGCGCACGGCGGGCACCTCACCCACGGCATGAAGATCAACTTCTCCGGCAAGCTGTACAACGTGGTCGCGTACCACGTGAACGACGAGACCGGTCAGGTCGACATGGACGAGGTCGAGCGCCTCGCCAAGGAGTCCAGGCCGCAGCTGATCGTGGCGGGCTGGTCGGCGTACCCGCGTCAGCTGGACTTCGCCGCGTTCCGTCGGATCGCGGACGAGGTCGGCGCGTACCTGATGGTCGACATGGCGCACTTCGCGGGTCTCGTGGCCGCGGGCCTGCACCCGAACCCGGTGCCGCACGCCCACGTGGTCACGACCACGACCCACAAGACGCTGGGCGGCCCGCGCGGTGGCGTGATCCTGTCCACCGCCGAGCTGGCGAAGAAGATCAACTCCGCGGTCTTCCCCGGCCAGCAGGGCGGTCCGCTGGAGCACGTGATCGCCGCGAAGGCCGTCTCCTTCAAGGTCGCCGCCTCCGACGACTTCAAGGAGCGCCAGCAGCGCACGCTGGACGGCGCGCGCATCCTGGCCGAGCGCCTGGTCCAGGACGACGTCAAGGCCGTGGGCGTGGACGTGCTGTCCGGCGGCACGGACGTGCACCTGGTCCTGGTCGACCTGCGCAACTCCGAGCTGGACGGTCAGCAGGCCGAGGACCGTCTCCACGAGGTCGGCATCACGGTCAACCGCAACGCCATCCCGAACGACCCGCGCCCCCCGATGATCACGTCCGGCCTGCGCATCGGCACGCCCGCGCTCGCCACCCGCGGCTTCCAGGCCGAGGACTTCACCGAGGTCGCGGACATCATCGCCGAGGCACTGAAGGCACCCTCTCCCTTCGGGGCGGCCGACGCGGAGTCCCTCAAGTCCCGGGTCTCCGCCCTGGCCGACAAGCACCCGCTGTACCCCGGCCTGAAGTAGTACCGCCTGAAGTAGTACAGAACCAGTTCCTGCGAAAGTTCACTTTCGTACAGAAATTCGCACGGAACGTACGATTCACCGGGACGCCGCGCACACTGGAACTGGAGCTGTGCGCGGCGCCCGCCCCCATGCACCACCCCTGTTGTGAGGAGTCCCCGTGGCCATCTCGGTCTTCGACCTGTTCTCGATCGGCATAGGCCCGTCGAGCTCCCACACGGTGGGCCCGATGCGTGCGGCGCGCATGTTCGCCCGCCGGCTGCGCAACGAGGAGCTGCTGGACTCGGTGGTCTCCGTCCGGGCCGAGCTGTACGGCTCCCTGGGCGCGACCGGTCATGGCCACGGCACCCCGAAGGCGGTGCTGCTGGGCCTGGAGGGCGCGTCGCCGCGAACCGTGGACGTGGAGGGCGCCGACGACCGCGTGGAGCAGATCAAGTCCTCGGGCCGCCTCTCGCTCCTCGGCACGCACGAGATCTCCTTCTCCTTCGCCGACGACCTGGTCCTGCACCGCCGCAAGGCCCTGCCGTACCACGCGAACGGCATGACGGTCTTCGCGTACGACGCCTCCGGCGCACTCGTCCTGGAGAAGACGTACTACTCGGTCGGCGGCGGCTTCGTGGTCGACGAGGACGCGGTGGGCGAGGACCGCATCAAGCTCGACGACACGGTGCTCAAGTACCCGTTCCGCACGGGCGACGAGCTGCTGCGGCTGACGAAGGAGACCGGCCTGTCGATCTCCGCCCTGATGCTGGAGAACGAGCGGGCCTGGCGCACCGAGGAGGAGATCCGCGAGGGCCTGCTCGCCATCTGGCGTGTGATGCAGGCGTGCGTCTCCCGGGGCATGGCCCGCGAGGGCATCCTGCCGGGCGGGCTCAAGGTCCGCCGCCGCGCCGCCGTCTCGGCCCGCCAGCTGCGGGCGGAGGGCGACCCGTTGGCCCACGCGATGGAGTGGATCACGCTCTACGCCATGGCGGTGAACGAGGAGAACGCGGCGGGCGGCCGGGTGGTCACGGCCCCCACGAACGGCGCCGCGGGCATCATCCCGGCGGTCCTCCACTACTACATCAACTTCATCCCGGGCGCGGACGAGGACGGCGTCGTGCGCTTCCTGCTGGCCGCCGGCGCCATCGGGATGCTCTTCAAGGAGAACGCCTCCATCTCCGGCGCCGAGGTCGGCTGCCAGGGCGAGGTCGGCTCGGCCTGCTCGATGGCCGCGGGCGCCCTCGCCGAGGTCCTCGGCGGCAGCCCCGAACAGGTCGAGAACGCCGCCGAGATCGGCATGGAACACAACCTCGGCCTCACCTGCGACCCCGTCGGCGGCCTCGTCCAGATCCCCTGCATCGAACGCAACGGCATGGCAGCGGTCAAGGCGGTCACCGCCGCCCGCATGGCCATGCGCGGCGACGGCTCCCACAAGGTCTCCCTCGACAAGGTCATCAAGACCATGAAGGAGACGGGCGCGGACATGAGCGTCAAGTACAAGGAGACGGCGCGGGGCGGGCTGGCGGTGAACATCATCGAGTGCTAGGGAAATAGGCCCTGACCAGCGCGTTCGTTTCTTTCGGCGCTGTCGGGGCCTTCCCTGCTCACACGGCGGCAAGAGTTCGTAGCACGTACGCAACGTCGAATGCCCCTCGGGCGCAGCCGCCCGGCGGCTCGTCACAGCAAACCCCTCGGCAGAGCGTTAGCCCAGCAGTCCGGCTGAGGGACAACGGGCGGTTCGCGGCCGTCTGGGCGTATCGGTGTACGTGGTGACCGTCGACGCTCTCTGATCCGGCACGGCATCAACCACCGGTGCCCGAATGGCGGCGGAGGACAGAATCACCCCAGCTCACCAACAAGACGGCAACGCCTCTGGACACCGGGGCGGGCCACGGGTGCGGCCCGCGAACCGGCCCGGCACGGTTGAACTGCTCGACCTCGACGGCCATCTCGACCTGGTGGGCGACCCGTTCTCCGGTGCCGTGATCGACCGGGGCAGGATCGTGCTGCCGGGAGACCCCGGACTGGGCGCGTGCTCGCGCCCCGACAGCGAGAACACCTGGGAGAAATGACGTGCAATTCCGCTGCGCCGTACTCGACGACTTCCAGAACGTGGCGAGCACATGTGCCGACTGGTCGACGCTGAGCGATCGGGTCGAGGTCGTCTCCTTCACCGAGCACTTCGCCACCGAGGACGAACTCGCCTCCGCCCTCGCCGACTTCGACTTCGTGGTCACCCTGCGCGAGCGGGTGCCTTTCCCGGACTCACTGCTGAACCGGCTGCCCCGCCTGAAGCTGCTGATCGCCTCCGGCATGCGTAACTCGGTGATCGACTACGCGGCCGCGAAGGCGGGCGGCGTCACCGTGTGCGGCACCCAGAGCTCCTCGACGCCGCCGGTCGAACTCACCTGGGCCCTGCTGCTCGGACTCGCCCGCGGCATCGTCCAGGAGAACAACGCCCTGCGCGGCGGCGGCCCGTGGCAGTCCACCGTCGGCGCCGACCTGCACGGCCGCACGCTCGGCCTGCTCGGACTCGGCAAGATCGGCAGCCGGGTGGCCCAGATCGGACTCGCCTTCGGCATGGAGGTCACCGCCTGGAGCCAGCACCTCACCAAGGAACGCGCGGACGAGGTCGGCGTCGAACTCGCCTCCTCCAAGGAGGAGTTGCTCGCAAGCAGCGACTTCATCTCCCTCCACCTCGCGCTGAGCGACCGCACCCGGGGCCTGCTCGGCGCCGCCGAACTCGCCCTGCTCAAGCCCACCGCCTACCTGATCAACACCTCGCGGGCCGCGATCGTCGACCAGGACGCCCTGCTCGCGGCGTTGCACGAGGGCCGTATCGCCGGCGCCGGCGCCGACGTCTTCGACGTCGAACCGCTGCCGGGCAACCACCCGATGCGCACCGCGCCACGGCTACTCGCCACCCCGCATCTCGGCTATGTCTCCCGCGCCAACTACGCGCGCTACTACGGCCAGGCCCTGGAGGACATCCAGGCCTACCTCGACGGCGACCCGGTCCGGGTCCTCGGCTGACGTGCCGTCGTGAGCCCCGGCGGCCGTGCGGCCGCCGGGGCCTCTCGTCCCTCTCCGCGGTCGCCGTCCCACCGTTCCCCGCACGACCGCAGACCACCACCGTGAGCGTGTCCCGCCACATGACGAAACTCGGCGCCTTCCTGCCCGCGCCGGGCCACCACGTCGCCGCCTGACGGCATCCCCACGCACGCCCCGACGGTGGCCCGGACTTCGACCACCGTCGGCACCGTGCCCGGTGCAGGTCCCCCGGGACCGGCTGGGCACCTTCAGCCCCCGGTTGCTGCCCAAGTACGCCCGCCGGACCGGGGCGTCGGAAGGCCGGCTCGTCATCACCCCGTCGCGATGGAGCTGCCGCATGTCCGGGTGAGGCCGCGCCTGCCGAACGGCCTACCTGAGTGGCCTTCAGCAGGCGCGGGCCCCTCTTGCTGCATACCGTCACCAGAGGAACAGCTCCCGGTCTTGATCGTCATGGGTCGGAGGGGTGAACCGAACACGACGTTCGAGGACGAGCGGCACCGCCGTCGGAGAAGGGCTCCGGGTGCCAAGGAGGTCGGCAATGGTGACGCGAGAGCCGCGGGTCCGCCGGACACGGAGAAGGACCCGTCGCACCGTCGGAGCCTGCGTGCTCGCTGCGGGGTGTGTCTTCGCGAACTCCGTGCCGTCGGCCACGGCGAGCCCCCAAGGGGGCGCGTCCCGCCGGTGCGCGACGAAACCCTTCCCTCCATCGGAAAGTACTCCACCCCCGATCCTGTCGGGCAGCGATGTGTGGAGTTTCGTCTCCGAACCGGGCCTTCACCCCATGCGGGTGACCGTGACCGCAAACAAACCGGGAACGGCTCACGGAGACATCTTTGTCGCCCCGTTCAGCGCGGACCAAATGGTCGGCCAGACGGGGGCACTGGTCAACGACGACTCGGGTGATCCGGTCTGGTTCCGCCCACTGCCTTCCACGAACCTCCAGAACGCCGACTTCAAGGTCCAGACCTATTACGACGGCCGCGGGGGCCGGGGACAACCGGTGCTGACCTGGTGGCAGGGGACTCTCGCCCTTCCCCCGGCGTATACGAACCTGCCGGCCGGTGCGCCGGAACCGGGCGGGTGCTACTACATCTACGACACCCACTACCGCCTGCTCAAAACGGTCTTCGCGCATCACGGCTATTACCCGGACGAGCACGAGTTCACCCTGACCCGCAGGGGCACCGCCCTGTTCATCGCCTCCAAACCGGTGCCCATGGATCTCACACCCTATGGGGGTCCGAAGAACGGAGCCATCGAGAACAGCGAGATCCAGGAGGTCGACCTCGCCACGGGGAGACTCCTCTACTCATGGAACGCGCTGGACCATATCGACCCCGCCGATTCCGAGGAGGCAGCCTCCAGCGCGTCGTCGTCCGGCGGAGTGTGGGATGCCTTTCACATCAACTCCGTCGACGAGGGCCCTGACGGCCGGCTGTTGATCTCGGCCCGGAACATGTGGGCGATCTACGACGTCACCAAGAAATCCGGGAAGGTCCGCTATCAGATCGGGGGAAAGAAAAGCGACTTCACCTTCGGTCCGAACGCGGGCTTCTACTGGCAGCACGATGCCCGATTCCGGCCAGGAAACCGGATCAGCATGTTCGACGACGGCTGCTGCGACCTGCCCGACGGCACCCCCGAACAGCGTTCGCACGGCCTGATCCTCAGCCTTGATTTCCGCAACCACAAGGCGACGGTGGACAAGACCTACTACCACCAGCCGCCGTTGGAGTCACCGACCCAGGGAAACACCCAGGCCCTCTCCAACGGCAACGAATTCATCGGGTGGGGTCAGAGCCCGTACTACTCGGAGTACGCGGGTGCAGGGAACACCGAGGGCAACGCCTCGCGGAACCTGCTCTACGACGCGAAACTACCGGGCTCCGACATCTCTTACCGAGCCTTCCGGAACAAATGGATCGGCACGCCTTACTACCCACCGAGTGCGGCGGCACGGTCCGACGGCGGGCACAGCGCCGTCTACGCCTCCTGGAACGGCTCGACGCAGACCGAAGCATGGCAGGTACTCGCCGGATCCGACCCCAATTCCCTGTCGGTCGTCGTCAGACACGCCCCTCGGTCCGGATTCGAGACCGCCGTCACCACGCCCAAACCAGGACCGTACTTCAAGGTCAGGGCGCTGGATGCGAAGGGCAGGGTCATCGGGGACTCCCGCGTGGTGAAACTCTCCGGCTGACCGTTGGCGGGGGCACCATGAGGGAGTCACAGCATGACCGAAGTGAGAGAACCGCGCCCGGACCCCGCCCGCCGGCCCCACCTGGGAATGCACCCCGGCGAACTCGACGGCAAATGGTACGCCAAGTACTGGAACCCGGTGATGGCACCAATGCCGGAGCACATCAAGGAGGCGATCGGTCTTGGCCCGCAGCCGCCCCCTTTGCGCCTGAGCCCGGACAACGCAGCAACGCTGAGCGACGCCGGAGTGTCTCCGGCCATGGTGGACTGGTGGTTCTGGTGGCAGGCCACGGAGACCCAACGGTACAAGCTGTGGTATCCGCGTGCCCACCTGTACGCGGAATGGTCTGGAGACACGGTGGACCAGAGTGCTCCCTACCGCGACAGGTATATCGGGGGTACATCGTTCGTCGACGAGTACGTCGGCAGCTCGCTCGGCGAGCTCGCTATCCAGTTTGTCCATCCCGACAAGCTTTTGGATGGGCGGGAAATACGTCGCCCCCCGCGCAGGAGCCTCCCTGACCGACGAACTCGAAGCAGTCGCAGAAGGTCTGCGGCGTCTCGGAGACGGGCACGCCCGCGCCGTGGTCGTGCATTGCTCGCAGGAGCCCGGATGGGATCCCGACGGGCTGTTCGTGTCCTGGCTGGGTCGGCCTGAACTGCATACCGATGCCGCGGATACCAAGGAAAGCCCGGTAGCCGGCCCGAGCGAATGATCGGAGCGGAGGCCGACGGTCTCGGGGCGGGCGAGTTTGAGGAGCCGCTCGGCGAGCACCCGCGGCACCTCCCGCCGGCCAACGCGAGGTGCCGCCCCGGGCAGGGTCCGGACTTCTCGGCCCGGCGGATGACCGCGTAAGGGCAGCCGAAGACGGCCACGGTCGCCCGGGTCAGGTCGGCCGGCGGCCGACTGGTGCAGGTCGCCGGCAGCAGCGACCCCGGGTCGATCGGCCCCACCCACTTCGCATCGTGCCGCGTGACAGGAAGTCAAACCACGACCTACGCATGACGAGTACGCCGGTTCGTCGGCTCGGGCGCATGCTCGACCGGACGGGCCGGTGTTCGAGGGTGTGGTGGGGAAAGCAGGGGCATGTGACAAGTAGTCGGTCTCCGCACGTATCAGGCAGGACGGTACGTGTACATCCCCCCACGCACGGAGGAGTCGCCCATGCTGCGCGGCATCGACGTAAGCGCCTACCAGTCGTCCGCTTTCTCCACCGACGGTCTCTCGTTCGTCTTCGTCAAGGCGACGGAGGGCCATACGTACGTCAATCCGAAACTCACGGCACAGGTGAAGACGGCCCGGGACGCCGGGTGCGTGGTCGGGTTCTACCACTTCCTGTGGCCCGGCAACATCACCGCCCAGGCGGAGTACTTCGTCGGCAAGGCCCCCGAGAAGGCCGGGGACCTGCTCGCCGTCGACTGGGAGGCCACCGGTGACGGTACGCACGCGAGCAACGCCGAGAAGGACCGTTTCATCCGGATGGTGAAGCAGCTTCGGCCGAACCACCGGGTCCTCCTCTACACCAACCGCGACTACTGGCTCACCGTCGACACCACCTCGTACGCCGGGGACGGGTTGTGGATCGCCGACTACGTGACCGCGGGCAAGCCCCGTATCGAGGCCTCGTGGCGATTCCACCAGTACACCGACGAGCCCCTGGACAGGGACGTCGCGAACTTCGGCAGCAAGGCCGCGCTGGAGGAGTGGGCGACCGGGGGCTGACGGGCCGGCCGCCCCCTTGCGGAACGGACGGAAACCTCGTGGCCGCCGGGCTCATGACGTCGGTATCGTCCGGGCTCCCCCGTACCTCCCCCTTCGAAAGCGGTGCGCATGTCCAGCCAGCCGGCGACTACGACCCTGTGGCGCCCCACCGGTCCCGAGGAGCTGGACCTGGTCCGGCAGTCGGCGTGGCGCGCCTGGCCGCCCCGACTGCCCGAGCAGCCGATCTTCTATCCGGTGCTCAACGAGGACTACGCGATCAGGATCGCGCGGGACTGGAACGTGAAGCACGACGGTGCCGGCTACGTCACGCGCTTCGAGGTCGAGTCGGAGTTCCTGAGCCGGTACCCCGTCCAGCAGGTCGGCGGGCGGACCATCCTCGAATTGTGGGTGCCGGCCGAGCAACTCGACGAGTTCAACGCCCACATCGTCGGAGAGATCCGGCTGACCCATGAGTTCTCCTGACGCATACGCTTTGACGCGTACGCTCTGACCTGCGGCTCGGTGGGAGCTGTCGAAGAGAGGGGAGCTCTCGCGGATGGGCGGGGCGGTCACGGCGGTCAGCAGTAACGGGACGTATTCCTTCACCAAGCCGAACCGGGAGAGCATCACGCTGCTCGCCGGGCTCGGGGTGGAGGGTGATGTGCACGCGGGAACCACCGTGAAGCACCGGTTCCGGATGGCGAAGGACCCGTCGCAGGTGAACCTGCGGCAGGTGCACCTCATGCACGAGGAGCTGTTCGACGAGCTGCGCGAGAGCGGCTTCACCGTCGCTCCCGGGGAACTCGGGGAGAACGTCACCACCCGGGGTGTCGATCTGCTGGGGCTGCCGGTGGGCACGCTGCTGCGTCTCGGGGACGAGGCCGTCGTGGAGATCACCGGGCTGCGCAATCCCTGCGCGCAGATCGAGGACTTCCAGAAGGGGCTGCTCAAGCAGGTCGTCGGGAGGGACGAGGACGGCGGCGGCGTCGTCTACAAGTCCGGGGTCATGAGCGTCGTACGGGAAGGCGGTGTGGTGCGGCCCGGGGACCCCGTCGAGGTCGAGTTGCCGGTCGGGCCGCACCTTCCGCTGCGGATTGTCTGACGTTACGCGCGGAAGTCCGCGGAGCGCTCCCGGGGCGCCTCCGCCAGCGCCTTGGTCACCTCGTCGACGCCCTTCTGGAGGCCGTAGACCGGGGTGCCGGGCTGCTGGCGCCAGGAGTCGTCGAGGCCGCCCGTGTCGACCGTGTCGAAGCCGAGTTCGTCGATGAGCTCACGTACGACCCGCTTGGCGGCCTCGTCGTCACCGGCCACCGGCAACGCCAGTCGGTCGGGGGCGCCGGCCGGGCGGTGCCGGTCCAGGATGTCCTGGGCGTACGTGCCGTTGAACGCCTTGACGACGGTGTGGCCGATCTGTCGGGCCGTCCAGCCGCTCTCGGTCAGGCCCTCGTCCTCGATCGCGGCGATCCTGCCGTCGCGGTGTTTGGGGTAGTAGTTGCCGGTGTCGATGACGGCGACGCCCTCGGCGGCCTGGTCCAGAAGCCCGTGCGGCAGGTTCGGGACCGCCTTCAGGGGAACCGTGACGACGACGACCTCGGCGTCGCGCGCCGCGTCCTCGACCTTGACGGGGGTCGCTCCGGTCTCCGCGGCGAGCGCGGTGAGGGTCTCCGGACCGCGGGAGTTCGCGACCGAGACGTCGTGTCCGAGGGCGGTGAGCCGTCGGGTGAGGTTGCCGCCGATGTTGCCCGCTCCGATGATGCCGATCTTCATTATGAACAGGCCCTTCCGGGGTTGACGCCACTGGACTGACGGTGATCATCAACCGTGGTACAGGCGCACCTATTCCGGGACGTACGGCGTTCGGGTGACGGGCCGCCGCAACAGGGCGAGCGTCTCCTCCAGCTCCTCTCGGAGCACCGTCCCCGCCGTGTCCGCGTCCCCGTCCGCGACGGCCCGTACCAGCGCCGCGTGGGCGTCGTCGCCCGTGTTGGGGTCGTGCTCCCGCATCCCCACCAGGGCCGGCATCTCGATCAGGCCCTCCCGCAGGGCGGGCACGAACTCCCTGAAGAGGTCGGTGAGTACGGGGTTGTGGGCGGCGGCGACCACGGTCGCGTGCAGCGCGATGTCGGCGTCGACGAAGGCCGCGTCGTCCCCGGCGGGCGCGGCGCGGCGGCCGGCCGGCGCGGCGTCCAGGGCGGTGACGTCCGCCGGTGTGCGGCGGGCGGCGGCGAGGCGGGCCGTCTGCACCTCCACCTGGATCCCACGCCGAGCTCGGCGGCGAGCGTGGTCTCGCCCGGCAGCCTCGTGTGACGGCGTCCCGATCCTCCGGGAGGTGTCGCTGAGCGTCCGCGCCGGATAGCACTGGGCGCTGCTCGGCGCCGACGGGGCCGGCAAGACGACACTGCTCGGCCTGCTCGGCGCGCTCACCCACCCCACCCACGGCACCGTGGAGGTGCTCGGCAGCCGTGGGCACCGTCGACCTGCGGGAGCTGCGCTCGTACGTCGGCCACGTCAACCCCCGCCATCCGCTGCGCTCCCCGCCGCGCGTGCACGATGTGGTGCTGACCGGCCTCACGAACTCGGTCGAGCGTCCGCCCCGCCGACAGCCGACGCCGGAACAGCAACGCCGTGCCGACCGGCTCATCCGGACCCTGGGGCTCGCGGGCCGCCGCGAGGCCCGCCGGCCGACGCTCTCCCAGGGGGAACGCGGTCGCACCCTGATCGCCCGGGCCCTGATGCCCGACCCCCGGCACCACGCACGCGCTTTTCCTGCGGGAGGGCCGCGAACTCGCCCGGGGACCGGTCGAGGCCGTCCTGACCGGCGATCAGGTCGGCAAGTGCTTCGACCTGCCGCTGACCCCGGAGCGGCGGGACGGACGCTGGAGCGTACGCGTCCGAAGGCCGGCATGACGAAGGGGCGCCCGCCGGATGGTCGGCGGGCGCCCCTGTGTCCGGGTCACCTGGTCAGGGCCCGGGTCACTTGTTCAGGTGGGCCCAGAACTCGTCGAACGAGAGGACCTTGTCCCCGTTGAGGTCGCGGGTGGCGATGATGGCCTCCGCCACCGAGTCGGTGACGTTCCAGTCGCCGCCCTGGGCGAGGGCGCTCTTGAACTCGGCCGCGGTGATGAAACCGTCACCGTCCGTATCGATCCGCTCGAACTGCTTGCGTGCTTCCTCGATGTCCGCCACCGATCCGCCCCTTCGTAGTGCATGACAGCTGTGTTGACGGAGGTCAGATTAACGGTCCGCGCCGGCCCTCAGTGCGGCGACCACCCAGCCGAACTCCGCACGGTGCGCGGACGGGGTCCCCGCGCCCTTCACCGTGGACAGCAACTCCCGGTACCGGGCGAGCCGGTCGTTGGACGCCGACTCCATGCGTTCGAGTACGGCGGCCGGGTCGCCGTCCCCCAGCACCTCCCGCAGGAGCGCCGCCGCCTCCGGCGACTCGGGGGCGATTCCCCGGGCGCGGGCCTCGGTCCCCAACTGGAGCAGGCGCATGGGGAACCACACGGATCGCCCGGCGGCCGCGGCGTGGTCCTGGTCGGCCGCGTTGAACTCGACCACCTCGCGCATCTGCGCCCGGAACTCCGGATCCTGGACCATCTCCGCCAGCTCCACCCAGGCGTCCACCTGCTCGGGAGTCGGCTCCTGAGGCAGGTCCACCGCGGTGGAGCGCATCCGCTCCTGGATGGCCGGATCCACGGAGTCGAGCCCGTGGAACAGCTCCTCCACGAACTCCTCCATGATCCGTTTCCGTTCGGCGGCCGACAGCCGCGCCAGTTTGTTCATGAGCGTCATCTCCTCCGCGGTCGAACCGCGTCGCGCCACGGACGACAGCACCGCCCTCGTCACCTTCAGCGAGCTGATCTGCGCGTCCAGCGCCGTCACATGGGCGGCGGCCACCTCCGCGACCGTCGTCTCGCCGGCCAGCACCTTGCGTACGGCGTCCAGACCGAGGCCCAGTTCGCGCAGGGTGCGGATCAGTTCGAGGCGGGCCACGGACGCGGCGTCGTACAGCCGGTAGCCGCCCGAGGAGCGGGCCACCGGGGGCAGGGCGCCCTCGTCCGACCAGTAGCGGATGGTGCGCACGGTCAGTCCGGTGGCCCGGGCCAGCTCGCCGATGGTGAGAAGTCCGGTGCCGTCGTCGATCATGTCTGCGAGTCTGGGCCTTCCAGTGGGTGGAGACTCAAGGAGCGCGGTGGTGGAGACTCTTCGGGACATTCTCGACGCGGCCGCACAGGGCGTCTTCCCACCGCCGGACGGTCGTACGACCGTCGTGGCGCAGGCGTCCCACCGGGACGCGGGTGTGCTCGCCTTCACCGCGCACGCGGTGGTCTTCACGGACGAGGATCCGCGGTGGGTGTACGACACGCTGGCCGCCGTGCCGTGCGACGCCCTCGCCGCGCCGATGAACGCGCGGTTCCTGGCGGCCTTCCTCGAGCGGACGGGGCGTTCGTCCGAGACGATCGACGCGATGCTCGTGGGCTCTCCCCTGCCGGGCGAGCCGGCGCTCGCGCTGCAGGAGATCACGGACGGCGAGCATCCGCGGATCGTGTACGCCCGTAGGCGCCGTGCCGACGTGCGCGCGTGGACGACGGAGGGCGGTGTGCTGGTGCTGGGGCGAGGGATCGCGGGGCGGCTCGAGGTCTCCGTCGAGGTGGACGACGGAGTACGGCACCGAGGGCTGGGCCGGGCCCTGGTGACGGCGGCCCGGCAGCTCGCCCCGGAGCCGCTGTGGGCCCAGGTCGCGCCGGGGAACGCCCGCAGCATGCGGGCGTTCCAGGCAGCCGGTTACCGTCCCGTGGGCTCGGAGGCGCTGCTCATCGCCGGATAGGCGTCAGTGCCAGGGCTCGTAGTACGGGTTGCTCTCGCAGTCGCTCATGATCTCGGTCTTGGTCTTCTTGTCGACCGGGCAGACGCCGATGATGTACTGGCGCGCGATACCGCCGGGGAAGGCGACCTCGACCTGGTCGGCCCACTTGTGGGTGTCACCGATGGTCTTGTTGACGTCGACGCCGCCGGGCGCGTCGATGTAGTAGTTGAAGCCCGACTTGTACCAGGTCTTGTACAGGTCGTGGTCGTACGTCGTCGACACGTACGGCGAGGGCTGGTTGACCAGGACGTACTGCTCGATGTCGTACTGCCCGTCGATGACGTCCTTGGGGTAGAAGCCCTGCTCGAAGACGGTGGCGGGGCCCCGGCTGTCGCTGCGGTACAGCGTGCCGCAGGTCTTGCGCCAGACCGGCTCGGGGGTGATGCGGTCGACCTGCACGCGGTGGTCGGCGGCGGCCTTGACCGGGTCGCCGAACTGGGGACAGGCGGGCGCGACGGCCTTGGCGAGCGGGGCGGCGGGGGTCGCGGGGAGCGTCGCGGCGGAGGTCGCGAAGACGGCCGAGAGGGAGACGACGACGGCGGCGGCCCGCCGCCGCAGGCGAGTTGTGATCATGGGGAGCACGATCTCGGTTCTGCGGCGGCGGGCCGGGGATCTTCACCCGTACGGCGGCGTGTCACCGCCTTCGGGTCGACCGGGCGTGGATCAGCGGAAGATGCCGGTGTGGCCGAGCGAGTAGCGGCCCGGCTGCGGGTAGACGGCCAGGCCGTGCGGGCCGCTGCCGACCGGGATGCGGGCCAGCTGGACGCCGGTGCGGGTGTCGATGGCGTACACCTCGGAGTTGTAGCGACCCGACAGCCACAGGACCTTGCCGTCGGCAGAGACGCCGCCCATGTCGGGGCTGCCGCCGTGCGGCAGGCGCCACTTCTTGGTCAGCGTGTTCTGGGTGAAGTCGAAGACGGAGATGGTGCCCTCGCCCCGGTTGGAGATGTACATCTCGCGCGAGTCACGGCTGACGTACAGCCCGTGGCAGCCCTTGCCGGTCGGGAGGAAGGACGGCTTCGTGAACTTGTCCCCGTCGAGGATCCACACGCCGTTGGCCACCATGTCGGCGATGTAGTACCGCTTGCCGTCGGGGGAGATCTTGACGTCCTGCGGCATGGCGCCGCGGAAGGGCAGCTTCTCCTGGGCGACCACCTTCATCCGCGCGGTGTCGACCTTCAGCAGCTCGCCGCTGAACTCGCAGGAGACGATGAAGTAGCGGCCGTCGAGGGAGAAGTCGGCGTGGTTGACGCCGTAACAGCTGACCGGCTCGGTCTTCACGCGCTGCATGGTGTGCGCGTCGCGGAAGACCAGCTCGCGGTCGAGGGAGGCCATGACGATCGCGTACTTGCCATCGGGCGTGAAGTACAGGTTGTACGGGTCGTGCACGTCGACGGTCTTGCCCGCCTTGCCGGTCCTCGGGTCGATGGGGGTGAGGGTGTTGCCCCGGTCGTTGTTGACCCAGAGCGTCTTCATGTCCCAGGAGGGGACGACGTGCTGGGGCTGCGCGCCGACCCGGATCGTCTCGATGACCTCGTACGTCTTCGGGTCGATCACGGAGACCGTGTTGGAGTTGGTGTTGGGGACGTACACGCGGGACGGGAAGTCCTTGACGACCGGCGAGAGCTTGTTCGGCCGGTCGGCGGCGTAGACGTCCTTCGGGTCGAGCACGGGCGGCATGCCGGGCAGGCCGTCGGGCTGATTCGGCTGGGCCGGTTTGACGGCGGCCTGGGTGCCGACGGCCTCGTGCGCGGTGTTCTTGGACTCGCCGTCGCAGCCCGGAAGTACGGCGAGTGCGGCGAGTACCGCGCCCGCGAGCAGGGCGCGCTTCGTGAGGTTCCGGTTGCGGTGCATCAGCTCAGCAGCTCCGTGGTGGTGACCGCGCGCAGACCGCGGCGGCCGAGTTCTTCCAGGACGGCGGGGAGCGCGGCGACCGTGTCCGCGTACCCGAAGTGCAGGCTCACCACGGATCCGTCGCGGACCCCGCCGATGACCTGGCGGGTGACGGCGGGGGCGCCCGGCGAGGTGTAGTCGAGCGAGTCGACGTCGTAGGAGAGGACGTGCGGGTAGCCCACGCGGCGGGCCACACCCGCCACGAGGGCGGAGGCGGTCGGGGTGCGGGAGGGCCTGAACCAGGTGCCGATGGACCCGGTCAGCCGCCGCAGCCGGTCCGCGCAGCCCCGGATCTCGGCCTCCGCGTCCGCCTCGGACATCGCGTTGATGGCGAGGTGGCGCAGGGTGTGGTTGCCGAGGTCGTGGCCGCCGTCGAGGATGCGGCGGGCGATGTCGGGGTGCTCCTCGAGCCAACTGCCTACCGCGAGCACGGTGACCCGGGCGCCGGCCTTCTCCGCTTCGCCGAGCACTGCCTTGGCGACGGCCGGGTCCCCCTGGCCGTGGAAGGTGAGGGCGACCCGGGGACGGTCGCGGGGGCCGTGGGTGATCTCGGCGGGCTGCTGCGGGAAGCGGCGGGGCGCGGGCGCGGCGGCGGGCTTGGCGGAGGGGTTCGCGGACGGGTTCGCGGAGGGAGAGACGGCCGTGCGGGACACGGCGACCGGGTGGGCGACGACGCCGGTCGTGGAACACCCCGCGGCGAGTGTCCCGGCGGCGAGCGCGACACCCGAGCGCAGCGCCGCGCGCCGATCCGGAACCGTACGGGGATCCGGCGCCGCACGCGCGACGTTTCCGTCGGGGCTGCCGTCGGAGCTTCCGTCGAGGGACGGCTGAGGGGGACGAGCGGGCGTGATCACCCGCACCATTTAAGGGTGTAATGGTAAGAAAACGTGCGATTGGTCCGATTGATGAGGGTGCGGGTCGCGGTGCGGACCCTGGGGACGAGCGGTCAGCGGTCGGCGACGCGCATCTCGAACCAGGTGGTCTTGCCGCGGGGCAGGAGGTCGACTCCCCAGCGGTCGGAGAGCTTGTCGACGAGAAAGAGACCGCGGCCGCTCAGGTCCATCTCCTGGACCGGCATCAGACAGGGAAGACCGCGGGAGGGGTCACGGACCTCGACGCGGATCCAGCCACGGCGGCGCCGCATCCGAAGTCCGAAGACGCGGGCACCCGTATGCCGTACGGCATTGCCGACGAGTTCGGACACCAGTAACACGGCGTCCTCGGTCATCTTCGGGGAGAGCCCCCAGTGCCGCAGGACGATGACCTGGGTGAGCCGCCGCGCGGTGGCGGCGGACTCGGGACGGGACGGCAGCGGGACCTCGCCCTCCGTCGGATTGCCGAACAACTCGAGCGCCTTGAGCGCCCGCTCGTCCTCGACCGCAGGCGACCAGCGCGCCGCGGTCGCACTCCCGTGCCGCCGCGGCTGTTCGATACCCTCCAGCCCCGCCATGCCCCCCATCATGGCCGCCCAGAGCCCGCTTCGGGGCCGTTCCGGAGGAATACGCCCCCCGGAACCGCCCATTCCGCAACATCCTATCGGCATATGCCCCCGGCAGTTCGGGGCTCGTCAGGGCCTATCTGACCTGCCGGAATGCCCCAGTTGACGGCAATCGCCAGTCGCCCCCGACAAGGCAGACTTAAGGTTCCCTTAAGGCTGGCATAAACAAGCCCTTCGGGGGACACCGGATAAGACGTCGCGTCAACTGCAAGGCGATCAGAGGAACTTCGCCTTCCCCGGCCCCTCCTCCACGAAGCTGCGCATGCCGCGCTCACGGTCCTCGGTCGCGAACAGCCCCGCGAACCAGTTCCGTTCAATCGCGAGCCCCGTCTCGAGGTCGGTCTCCAGACCCGCGTCGACGGACTCCTTGGCGGCGCGCAGCGCGAGCGCGGGACCCTGCGCCAGCTTCGCGGCCCACGCGTGCGCCTGGGCGTACACCTCGTCGGCCGGGACGACCCGGTCCACAAGACCGAGCGACAGCGCCTCGTCGGCCTTCACCATCCGCCCCGTGAAGATGAGGTCCTTCGCCTTGGAGGGGCCGATCAGGCGGGACAGGCGCTGGGTGCCGCCGGCGCCGGGGATCAGGCCCAGCAGGATCTCCGGCTGGCCGAGCTTGGCGTTGTCCGCGGCGATACGGAAGTCCGCGCAGAGCGCCAACTCGCAGCCACCGCCCAGCGCGTACCCGGTGACGGCGGCGACGACCGGCTTGGGGATACGGGCCACGGCGCTGAAGGAGTCCTGCAGGCCACGGGACCGCACGACCATCGCCGCGTGGTCCATGGCCTGCATCTCCTTGATGTCCGCGCCCGCCGCGAACACCTTCTCGCCGCCGTAGATGACCACGGCGCGCACGTCCTCGCGGCGTGTGGCCTCCTCGGCGAGTTCCTTGAGCCGGTCCTGTGTGGCGACGTCCAGCGCGTTCATGGGCGGGCGGTCCAGGCGGAGGGTGCCGACGCCTTCGGCCACTTCGAGATGCACAGTCATGAGGGCAGGTTAACGGGGACTAACGACAACGGGCCCGGTGTACTCGGTCACAGAGGTGACCTGGCACAGCGGGCCCGTCGAGGCGAAACGGTCAGGCGGTCCAGGCCGACCAGGACATGTTCCAGCCGTTGAGGCCGTTGTCCGGGGCGACCGTCTTGTCGTGGGAGTTCTTCACGATCACCACGTCACCGGTGATGGAGTGGTCGAAGAACCAGGCGGCGGGCGCACTGCGGTCGCCGCCGCCGCGCACGTCACGCAGGCCCACGCAGCCGTGGCTGGCGTTGTAGTTGCCGAAGGCGTCGCCGCCCCAGTAGTTGCCGTGGATGAAGGTGCCGGAGTCGGTCAGGCGCTGGGCGTCGGGCACGTCCTTGATGTCGTACTCGCCGCCGTAGCCGACCGTCTCACCGTTCATACGGGTCACCCGGAGCTGCTCGCTGATGACCATCTGGCCGTTCCAGGTGTCGTAGCCCGGCTTGCCCGTGGTGATCGGGATGGTCTTGATGACCTTGCCGTCGCGCTTGACGACCATCTTGTGGGTCTTGGCGTCGACCGTGGAGACCTGACTGCGGCCGATCGTGAAGGACACGGTCTTGGCCTGCTTGCCGTAGACCCCGGGCCGGCCCTCGACGCCGTCGAGGTTGAGGGTGACGCTGACCTTCGTGCCGGCCTTCCAGTACTGCTCGGGGCGGAAGTCGAGGCGGTCGTTGCCGAACCAGTGGCCCTGGACGTCGACGGCCGGCTCGGTCTTGATCTTGATGGCCTTCTCGACGGCGTCCGGGTGCGTGATGCCCCGGGTGAAGCGGACCGAGAAGGGCATGCCGACGCCGACCTTGGAACCGTCCTCGGGCGTGAACATACCGACGAAGGTGTTCTTCGGGGTCAGCGTGGTGAAGGCGGACTCCTCGGCGGCCTCACGGCCGTCGGCGTCCTTGGCCACCGCGTGGACCTTGTACTTGGTGGCGGAGGCGAGGTGGGTCGAGGGCGTCCAGGTGGCACCCCCGCCGGTTATCGCGCCGTCGACCGCGTTGCCCTTGCCGTCCTTGACCGTGACCTCGGTCAGCTTGCCCTTGGCCGCGGTGACCTTGAGGGCCCCGCTGGTGGCCACGCCGTTCGTGCCGTCCTTCGGGGCGATGGTCACCACGGCCTGCGAGACCTTGGTGTCGGCCTCGGTGGAGCTGCCCGTGCTCTTCCCCTTGCCGTTCCCGGACCCGGAGTCCGAGTCCCCTCCCCCGCCGCACGCGGTCACGGCGAGCAGCAGCACGCCCAGCAGCAGCGCCAGGATCCCCTTGCTCCCCCGTGCCCGCGTTCCAACCGACGCCCCCGATATCGGTCGCCCGTTCAAGTCTGTTCTCCCCTCGCACGGCCTGATCAGGCCCGCACCCCAGCGCGTCGCCGCGCGTATCGCGCTAATTAATCACACGGCTCTGAGAGATGGCTCCCCGGGATTGTCACCGTTCAGTCCCAAGTTCGGCCGTGTGGGGGCGCGCTGGAGTCCCCTGCCCTACGACACGTGCGTACCCCTTTGACCGGGCTGCTTCGCCGGGCTACTTCACCGCGCTGCCCGCCTTCCACTCCTTCCAGTCCATGTTCCAGCCTCCGAGGCCGTTGTCGGGAGCGACTTCCCTGTCGTCGCTGTTGACGACCTCGATGACGTCACCGATGAGACTGCGGTCGAAGAACCAGCCCGCGGGGGAGTCGGAGCTGCCGCCCTTCACGTCCTGGAGACCGACGCAGCCGTGGCTGACGTTGCTGTTGCCGAAGACGCCCGGGGCCCAGTAGTTGCCGTGCACGAAGGTCCCGGAGTCGGTGAGGCGCATCGCGTGCGGGACGTCCGGGATGTCGTACTCGCCGCCGAAGCCGACCGTGCGGCTGTTCATCCGGGTCACGTCCAGCATCTCCATGACGACCATCTTCCCGTTGTACGTCGTCCTCTTGGGGGCGCCCGCCGTGATCGGCACCGTGGCGAGGAGGTCGCCGTCGCGGCGTACCTCCATGGTGTGCGCGGCGGCGTCGACCAGCGAGACCTGGCTGCGTCCGATGGTGAACGAGAAGGTCCTGTACTGGAGTCCGTAGACACCCTTCGCCCCCTCGACGTCGCGCAGCCGCAGTCCGACGGTGACCTTCGTGCCCGGCTTCCAGTACTTCTCGGGCCGGAAGTCCAGGCGGCTCTTGCCGAACCAGTGCGGGCGGACCTCCACCGCGGGGCTGGCCTCGATGTGGATCGCGCGCTCGACGGCGGACCGGTTCTCGATCTCCCGGTTGAACGCGAGGGAGACGATCATGCCGGTGCCGACGGTGGAGCGGTTCTCCGGCGTCACGTATCCGATGAACCGCTCGTCGGGGACGTACGTCGTGAACGTCGTGTGCCGCGCCGAGCGCCGCCCGTGCCCGTCGAGGGCCACCACGTCCACGGTGTACTTGGCGGCGAGCGCGAGCCGCGGGTCGTCGGGAGCCCAGGTCAGGCCGTCGGCGGAGATGTGCCCGGGCACCGCGGACTCCTGGGCGTCCTGGTCCTTGACGACCTGCACGGACTCCAGACGCCCGTCGGGCACCCGCACCCGCAGCGCCTGTCGCGGGCGTACGCCCTTGCTGTTGTCGTCGGGAGAGATCCGGATGACGTCCTCGGCGGCGGGGGGTTTGCCGAGCACCTCCTCCATCCCGTGCGAGGTGCAGCCGGCGGCTCCGGCGAGCAGGCCGGCCCAGGTCAGTACGGCGGCCAGTGCGGCCCCTGCGTGCCGCGCGCGTGTCTGTTCGTGCTTCACAGCGGGCCCAACGAGTGTGCACCTCTGGGGAAACGTGAGTGCGAGCCAAGCGCTGGGCAGAACAGTGGGGAGGACGACGCGAAGGGGAGCCGCGGCCGGGACGCCGCACGCTCCTCTTTCGGCCGTCCACCGAGCCGCAGGAGGCTGAACGGTGTCGAGCGCAGCCGAGCAGGAGGCAGTGCCGGAGGGGCGGGCCACGGGCGAGAAGCTGCCCGCGCAGTCGTCTCCCGTACTGAACGGCGCCCAGCGGGCGCCGTCGCCCGCCGTGTCCGTGTGGCCGGGCGCCCCGACCCCGCTCGGGGCGCGCTTCCGCGTCGGCCCCGACGGCGCGGCGGGCACCAACTTCGCCCTGTGGGCGGGCGGGGCGGAGGCCGTCGACCTCTGTCTCTTCGACGAGCGGGACGGCGAGGTCCACGAGACGCGCGTGCCGCTCACCGAGCTGACCCACGAGATCTGGCACGGCTTCGTCCCCGGCGTGCTGCCCGGCCGCCGCTACGGCTACCGCGTGCACGGCCGCTGGGACCCGTGGACCGGCGCCCGCTGGAACCCGGCGAAGCTGCTCCTCGACCCGTACGCCCGTGCGGTGGACGGCGACTTCAGTCTGCCGCCCGAGGTGTACGGGCATGTCCGGGACTGGCCCCAGCAGCAGGTCGCGGACACCGTGCGCGACGACCGGGACTCGGCGCCGTACGTCCCCAAGGGCGTCGTCGTCCACGATGACGACGACTGGTCGGACGACCACCGCCCGAAGACCCCGTGGGCGGACTCGGTGATCTACGAGCTGCACGTCCGCGGCTTCACGCGGCTGCACCCCGGGATCCCGGAGGAACTGCGCGGGACCTACGCCGGGCTCGCCCACCCGGCGGCGATCGAGCACCTGGTCGGGCTGGGCGTCACGGCCGTGGAACTCCTGCCCGTCCATCAGTTCGCCCACGAGGACCACCTCCTGCGGCGCGGAATGAAGAACTACTGGGGCTACAACTCGATCGGCTACTTCGCCCCGCACGCGGGTTACGCGTCCTCCGGGACGACGGGACAGCAGGTCGGCGAGTTCAAGCGGATGGTGCGGGCGCTGCACGCGGCCGGTATCGAGGTGATCCTCGACGTGGTCTACAACCACACGGCGGAGGCCGGCGAGTTGGGCCCGATGCTGTCCCTTCGCGGCATAGACAACCGGGGCTATTACCGGCTCCAGTCGGACGCCCGCCGGTACGCCGACTACACGGGCTGCGGCAACACGCTGCACGTGGTGCAGCCGCACGTCCTGCGCCTGATCACGGACTCGCTGCGGTACTGGGTGACGGAGATGGGGGTGGACGGCTTCCGCTTCGACCTGGCGGCGGCGCTGGCCCGCTCGATGCACGACGTCGACATGCTCTCCCCCTTCCTCGCGGTCATCGCCCAGGACCCGGTCCTGCGTCGGGTGAAGCTGATCGCCGAACCGTGGGACGTCGGTTCCGGCGGCTACCAGGTGGGCGCCTTCCCACCGCTGTGGACGGAGTGGAACGACCGCTATCGCAACGCGGTCCGGGACTTCTGGCGGGGCGCGCTGCCGGACGTACGGGACCTGGGGTACCGCCTCTCCGGGTCGAGCGACCTGTACGCGTGGGGCGGGCGGCGCCCCTATGCCTCGGTGAACTTCGTGACCGCCCACGACGGCTTCACGCTGCGCGACCTCGTCTCCTACGAGCGCAAGCACAACGAGGCCAACGGGGAGGGGAACCGGGACGGCACGGACGACAACCGGGCCTGGAACTGCGGGGCGGAGGGGGAGACGGACGAGGAGCGGGTACGGGGGTTGCGGCGGCGCCAGTTGCGGAACCTGCTGACGACGTTGTTGCTGTCCACCGGGGTGCCGATGCTCGTCGCGGGGGACGAGTTCGGGCGCACCCAGCGCGGCAACAACAACGCGTACTGCCAGGACAACGAGATCAGCTGGGTCGACTGGAGCCTGCTGGAGGAACCGGGCTGGCAGGCCCTGTTCGACCTCACCTCCCGTCTGATCTCCCTCCGGCACCGGCACCCCGTGCTGCGGCGCCGCGCGTTCTTCTCCGGCCGGGCCCATTCCGTGGACGGGTTGCGAGACCTGGCGTGGTTCACTCCGCGCGGGGCGGAGATGACGGAACGGGACTGGTACGCGCCGGCCGCGACGCTGGGGATGTACCTCTCCGGCCGGGACATCCCCGGACGCGATGCCCGCGGAGCGCCCGTCGTGGACGACAGCTTCCTCGCGGTGCTGCACGCCGGGGACCGTCCGGTGAGCTTCGTCCTGCCGGGGCCTCCGTGGGCCTCGCGCTACGAACTCGTGGTCGACACCTCGACGGAGGATCAGGCGCGGGCGCCGGGCGTGATCCACCGCGCGGGCGGCACGGTCACCGTGCCGGCGCGGGCGGTGCTGTTGCTACGGGTGGTGGGCTGAGGCTTTCAGGGGCGCGGGGCTGTGACATGTGCGGCTCCGCCGCGGGCGCTAGCCCAGGATGCCTCGGTCGTATGCGACCGCCACCGCCGCCGCGCGGTCGTTGACGCCCAGCTTGGCGTACAGGTGGGTGAGGTGGGTCTTGACCGTGGCCTCGCTGATGAACAGGACGCGGGCGATCTCACGGTTCGAGGTGCCCTTGGCCACCAGGGCCAGGACCTCGCGCTCGCGGGCCGAGAGGGAGTCCTGGGTCGAGGCGGGCGCGCGGACCGCCGAGACCAGGCGGGAGGCGACCGCCGGGGAGAGCACCGTACGACCCTGCGCCGCCGCGCGGACGGCGGTGAACAGCTCCTCCCGCGGGGCGTCCTTCAGGAGATAGCCCGTCGCGCCCGCCTCGATCGCGGGGAGGGTGTCGGAGTCGGTGTCGTACGTGGTGAGGACGAGCACCTTGGCGCGGGCGCCGCGGCGGGTGAGTTCCGCGATGGCCTCGACGCCGTTGCCGCCGGGCATCCGGAGGTCCATCAGGACGACGTCCGGGTCGAGGGAGGCGGTGAGGGCGACGGCCTCGACGCCGTTCGCTGCCTCGCCGAGGACCGTGAATCCCGGCGCGGACTCGAACATGCCGCGCAGACCGTCCCGTACGACGGGATGGTCGTCGACGACGAGGAGGGTGATCGCGGCGTCATCGGCCGGGGCGAACGAGTCATCGGTCATGGCGGACCAACGGTACGCGCGCCGAGACCGCCGTACCGTGGCCGGGTTCGGACTCCAGGGTGAGGGAGCCCGCGACGCGTTCGGCGCGGGCCCGCATGCCGTCCAGGCCGAAGCCGCCGTTGCCGGTGCGTGCGGGGACGGCGGCGGGGTCGAAGCCGCGGCCGTCGTCGCGTACGTCCAGGGTCACCTCGTCGCCCATGAAGGAGAGGGTGACGCCGAGCCGGGCCGCGCGCGCGTGCCGGGACGCGTTGGACAGGGCCTCCTGGGCGATACGCAGCAACGTCGCCGAGATCTCCTCGTGGAGGTGTTCCGCCGTGCCGGTGAGGGTGAAGTCCGCGCGGACGCCGGTACGTCGGGCCCAGTCCGCGACCGTCTTCTTCAGCGCCTCGGGAAGGCCGTCGTGTTCCAGGGCGACCGGAGCGAGGTTGTGCACCGAACGGCGCGCCTCACCCAGGCTCTGGCGGGCCAGCTCCGACGCGCGGCCCAGATGTACGCGGGCGGCTCCCGGATCGGGGGTGTTCGCGACGACCTGGAGCTGCGCGATGATGCCGGTCAGGCCCTGGGCGATGGTGTCGTGGATCTCGGCCGCCAGACGGCGGCGTTCGTCGGCGACGCCGGCTTCCCTCGCCTGGACGAGGAGTTGGGCGTGCAGGGCGGCGTTCTCGTCGAGGGCCTGTCGCAGGGCGGCGTTGGCGCGTTCGAGTTCGGTGATGGTCTCGGTGCGCTCGCGGGAGCGCTGGGCCTCCTGCTGGGTGAGATGGGCGACCACCATCTGCAGACCGGAGTTGGCGACCAGGAGCGCGGCGAAGAGGATCCACTGGACGCCGCTCCCGAACGGCAGCCCGCCGGCCTGCGCACCGGCCACGGTGACCGCGCTCGCGAACAGTCCGAGCCGCTGCCACCTGCCCGGGATCAGCTCGTCGGCGTCCATGTAGCCGGCGGCGGCGTAGAACGCGAAGAACGGGTCGATCCAGGTGAGGGCGAAGCCGATGGCCCAGCGGACGACGTAGTACGCCGTCCCCGCCCGGGACGGGATCCGGCCACGGCCGGCCCGGCGGGCGCGGGTGCCGTGCCACCACAGCTGGAGGGCGACCGCGGCGCCGATCAGGGCCCAGGCGGCGTACCACTCGGCGGAACGCCCGAACAGGCGGCCGACAGAGGCGAACGCGAGGACGACACTGATGCCGAGCAGCCCGTACGGCCCCCAGGTGTGCAGCTGCTCCCAACGCCGCTCGATCTGCCGGTCCTTGGTGGTCATCTCCCCAGTCTGCACAGTCCTCCGCCTACTCCCAGCGGAACCAGCGCGAGGCACCGGCCGTCAGCAGCACGGTCCAGGCCACCAGCACGCCCAGGTGCGCCCAGCCCGGCCAGTCGCCCGCCGCCGCCCGGTTCAGGGCCTGCGCGGCGGCGCCGAACGGGGTGTAGCCGATGACTCGGGCGAGTCCGTCCGGCATGGCCTGCACCGGCAGCCACACGCCCGCGCAGAACATCATCGGGAAGAACACCGCCGACCCGATCGCGCCCGCGATCTTCGTCGTCCGGGACAGCGCGGAGATCACCGCGCCGAGCGCGAGCGCGGCCAGGGTCGCGAGGAGCAGGGCGAGGAGATAGCCGTACGGCTGCTCGGGCAGTCGTACGTCGAAGGCGAGTCGGCCCACCGCGAGCGCGCACAGGGCCGAGACGAGCGCCGCCGCGCCGTAGACCAGCATCTGCGCGGACAGCAGGGCGGACGGGCGTACCGGAGTGGTGGACATGCGGCGCAGGATGCCGCGCTCGCGGTAGCCGGTGATGTTCTGCGGCATCGACTGCAGCGCGCCGACGATCATGCCGAGGAGCACGGCGACCGGGACGTACACGTCGACCGTGCGCAGGCCGCCCAGGTCGGCGTGGTGTTGGCGGAAGGACGGGATGGAACCCAGGATCACCAGCAGCAGGGTGGGGAACGCCAGGATCCAGAAGAGGGCGCCCGGTTCGCGACGGAAGAGACGCAGCTCGGTGCGCAGGACCGCGGTGTTCATGGGGTGACCTCCGTCAGGTCCAGGAACGCGTCGTCCAACGTGGCGTCGGAGACACGGAGTTGGTGGGCGGTGATGTGGCCCCGGGCGAGCAGGGTGATGACCGCGTTGACGGTCTCGTCGGTGCCGGACAGCGTGATCCGGCCGTCCTTGTGCTCGACCGACGCGAGCGCGGGCAGCGCGTTCAGGTCACCCTCGTCCAGCGGCGCGGACGGCGTGAAGCTGATGACGGTGGAGCCCGCCGAGCGCCGGATCAGCCCTGACGGGGTGTCCAGGGCGGCCACCCGGCCCTTGTCGATCACGGCGATCCGGTCGCACAGGCGCTGCGCCTCCTCCATGAAGTGCGTGACGAGCAGGACGGTGACCCCGCTCGCCCGGACGTCCTCGATGAGCTGCCAGGTGTCGCGGCGGGCGCGCGGGTCGAGTCCGGTGGTCAGTTCGTCGAGGACGACGACCCGGGGGTTGCCGATGAGCGCGAGCGCGATGAACAGACGCTGTTTCTGGCCGCCGGAGAGCTTCGCGAAGCGGGTGGTGAGCTTGGCGGTCAGGCCGAGGCGTTCGGCGAGGGGCCGCCAGTCGGCGGGGTGCGGATAGAAGGCCGCGTACAGCTCCAGGGCTTCGCGGACGGTGAGCTTGGCCTGGAGCTCGCTCTCCTGGAGCTGGGCGCCGAGGACGCGGGCGACCTGTTCGTGGTCGGCGACGGGGTCGAGACCGGTGACCCGGACGCGGCCCGCGTCGGGGATCCGCAGGCCCTCGACGCACTCGACGGTGGTGGTCTTGCCGGCGCCGTTCGGGCCGAGGATCCCGAAGATCTCGCCCTCCTCGACGGCGAAGGAGACACCCTCGACGACGGGCCGGCCGCCGTAGGACTTGCGCAGTCCGGTGACTTCGATGACTGACATGTCCCGAGGATCCCGGCGGGACGGGAGCGGGCACATCGTCCATCGCGCTCGAAGCGGCATCAGCCGATCGGTTGATGCGGCGATACGACCGAGCCCCAGGCCCGGGGCACCGGTCCCGGATCCGTGGAACGATTCAGGTCGGGCCAAAACTCGGTGGGCTCTGTCAGTGCCGAACCGTAGGCTCGCTCCTGATGTCCACTCCAGATGCGGTGACCCCGGGCCGAGCCGACCATTCGACCGTACGCAGCCTGCTGCGCCTGTGGCCGTACGTGCGGCCGGTGCGCACGCGGCTGTTCAGTGCCGCCTTCGTCGCGGTCCTCGCCTCCTGTACGGGGCTGGTGTTCCCGCTCGTCCTGAAGTGGATGGTGGACGGTCCGGTGGCCGAGCACGACGCGGCGGGCATCTGGCTCGGCGCGCTGTATCTGCTGCTGCTCGGGATCGCGGAGGCGGTGCTGTTCGGGCTGCGGCGGTGGCTGGTGGCGCGGCCCCTGTCGGGGGTCGAGGCCGACATGCGGGCGGATCTGTACCGGCATCTGCAACGGCTCCCGGTCGCCTTCCACGACCGCTGGGCCTCCGGTCAGCTGCTGTCCCGGGGCACCACGGACCTGATGCTGGTGCGCCAGTTCCTCGCCTTCCCACTGACGTTCCTGCTGGTCAACTCGGTGACGATCCTCGTCGGCGTCATGATCATGCTGGCCCAGGAGTGGACCCTCGGCCTGGTGCTGCTCGCTCCCGCGGTGCCTCTGATGGTGGTCTGCTGGCTCTTCGAGCGGCACTACTCGCTGGTGGCGCGGCGGGCCCAGGACCAGGTGGGCGATCTGACGACGGTCGTCGAGGAGAGCGTGCTCGGCATCCGCATCATCAAGGGCTTCGGGCGCCACCGCAGCCAGGCCCTCGCCTTCCGGGAGCTGTCCCGCACCCTGCGCGGCACGGAGCTGGCCAAGGCCCGCCTCCTCGCCGCCATCCTGACGGTCATCGTCACCCTTCCCGAACTCGCCATCGGCGCCGCCCTCGTACTCGGCACGGTCCAGGTCGCCGACGACCGACTGTCCGCCGGCACGCTGGTGGCGTTCCTGTCCACGGCGCTCGCGCTGCGCTGGCCCGTCGAGTCCATCGGCTTCCTCCTCGCGATGAGCCAGGAGGCGGCGACGGCGACGGAGCGGTACTTCGAGGTGATGGACGAGCAGCCGGAGTCCACCGGGACGTCCGCGACCGCCGACCGTACGTCCGCGACCTCCGACGGTACGTCCGCGGTCGCCGCCGGGAAGCGCGAGGGCGGACTCCGCTTCCACGGCGTCCGGTTCCGCTATCCCGACGCCCCGGCGGACGCGCCCCCCGTCCTCGACCGCATCGATCTGCACATCCGTCCGGGTGAGTCGATGGCCCTGGTCGGCGCGACCGGCACCGGGAAGACCACCCTCACCGCCCTCGTCCCACGGCTGCACGAGGTGACGGCCGGGCGGATCACGCTGGACGGCGAGGACATCACGGCGATGCCCCGCGAGGAGCTTCGCGCGCGCGTGGCCGTGGCCTTCGAGGAGCCCACCCTCTTCTCCGCGAGCGTCGGGGAGAACGTACTCATGGGCGCCCCGGACACCGCGGGCGAAGCGGACCTGGACCGTGCCCTCGCCGTCGCCCAGGCCGACTTCGCGCACGCGCTCCCGCAGGGCACGCGGACCCAGGTCGGCGAGCAGGGCCTGAGCCTGTCCGGCGGCCAGCGCCAGCGCCTCGCCCTCGCGCGGGCCGTCGTCGGCCGCCCCGGCTTCCTCGTCCTCGACGACCCCCTGTCGGCACTGGACGTCCACACGGAGGCCGCGGTCGAGGCCGCGCTGCGCCGCGTACTGGCGGAGACGACCGCGCTGATCGTGGCGCACCGCCCGTCCACGGTCCTGCTCGCCGACCGCGTGGCCCTGCTCTCCGGCGGCCGTATCACCGCGGTCGGCACCCACCACGAACTGCTGCGCAGCAACGCCGAGTACGCCCATCTGATGTCAGGTGACGAGGAGGCCGACCGATGACGGCGCCCACGACGACCGCGCCGAACAAGGAGCCGGACCGGGAGCCGGACAGGGAAACGGGCAGGGAAACGGGCACGGAACCCGACGGCGGGGTGCCCGGCAAGGACCGTACGGACGCGCGGGAGTCCCACCAGGACCCCTTCGACCGCGACGCCCTGCCCACTCCCCCGGGCGCCACCGCCGCGCTCCTGCGTTCCCTCCTCGCCCCGCTCAAGGCCCGCGTGGTGGTGACGATGGTGCTGCTCCTGCTCCAGCAGGCCGCGATCCAGGCGGGCCCGCTGATCGTCGCGTACGCCATCGACCGTGCCGTACCGGCCTTCCGCGCGCACGACCACGGCCCGCTGATCGCGGTGGGCGTCGGCTATCTGCTGTGCGCGCTGGCCGCCGGCGGCCTCCAGTACGCCTTCACCCAGGCGTCCGCCCGCGTCAACCAGGATGTGCTGCTCGACCTGCGCGGCCGGATCTTCCGCCACGCGCAGGCGCTCAGCATCGACTTCCACGAGCGCTACACCTCGGGCCGGCTGATCTCCCGCTCCACGACGGACGTCGAGTCGCTGCGCGAACTGCTCAGCGAGGGCCTGCAGGAGCTCATCACGGTCATCCTGTCCTTCGTCTACATCTCGGCGATGCTCCTCTGGCTGGACCTGGGCCTGGGCGCGGTGGCGGTGGCGTCCTTCGTGCCGCTCTACCTCCTCGTACGGCAGTACCGGCGCCGCGCCGGCCGTATCTACCGCCTCCGCTCGACCGCGATCGCCGCCGTCATCGTGAAGTTCGCGGAGACGATGAACGGGATCCGGCCGGTGCGCGCGTTCCGCCGCGAGGACGCCAACGACGCCGAGTTCCGGGTGCTCAACAAGCGCCACGAGCGCACCAACGGCGACGCCCTGCTGGAGATGGCCCGCTATGTCGTCGGCTCCCGACTGGTCGCCAACACGGCGGTCGCGGGGATCGTGCTGTGGGGCGCGTACCGGGTGGCCGGGGGTTCGCTGGCGCTGGGCGTGCTGGCCGCCTCGGTGCTGTATCTGCGCCGCCTGTACGACCCGATCGACCGGCTGGGCATGTTCCTCAACGCCTACCAGTCCGCGGCGGCCTCGCTGGAGAAGATCGCGGGCCTGCTGGCCCAGACGCCGTCCGTGCCCGAGCCGGCCGAACCGAGGCGGCTGCCCGCGCTCGCCTCCGCGCAGCCGGGCCGCGAGGTCGTCTTCGAGGACGTCCGCTTCGCCTACCGCACCGGCGGCGAGGTGCTGCCCACCTTCTCGCTCACGCTCCCCGCGGGGCAGACGGTGGCCGTGGTCGGCTCGACGGGCGCGGGCAAGTCGACGCTCGCCAAGCTGCTGGCCCGCTTCTACGACCCGACGGACGGCCGGGTCCTGCTCGACGGCGTCGACCTGCGCGAGCTGTCCGTGCCCGAACTGCGGCGCGGGGTGGTGATGGTGACCCAGGAGGCCTTCCTGTTCTCCGGCACGGTCGCCGAGAACATCGCCATCGGCCGCTCCGACGCGAGCCGCGAGGAGATCGAGCGGGCCGCCAAGGCGATCGGCGCCCACGACTTCATCAGCGCGCTGCCCGAGGGCTACGACACGGACGTACGCAAACGGGGCGGCCGTATCTCCGCCGGGCAGCGCCAACTCGTCGCCTTCGCACGCGCGTTGCTCGCCGACCCGGCCGTCCTCATCCTCGACGAGGCGACCAGCTCCCTCGACATCCCAGGGGAACGGGCGGTGCAGCGCGCCATGTCGACGGTCCTGCGCGGCCGGACGGCGGTGGTCATCGCCCACCGCCTGTCCACGGTGGAGATCGCCGACCGGGTGCTGGTGATGGAGCACGGGCGGGTGGTCGAGGACGGCAGCCCGGCCGAGCTCGTCGCGTCCACCGGCAGATTCGCGGACCTGCACCAGGCGTGGCGCGACAGCCTCGTATAGCGGACGGCGAGCGACTCGTACGGCGGACGGCGAGTGAAAGGCATGAGGGCTGGATGATCGACGCCTACGAAGACCCGGGGACGCCCGACTGTCGGGGCGGGTGGCGGTATCTGTGGTGGCTGGTCACCCGGCAGTCGGGGCGCAGCGCGGCCGGCGCGCTGCTCGCCACGGTGTGGATGACGCTCCTGGCGCTGCCGCCGTATCTACTCTCCCGCGCGATCGACGACGGCCTGGAGCCGGGCGACCAGGGCGCGCTGTTCGGCTGGACGGCCGCCGTGCTGGGCATCGGGGTGTTCAACGCCTGGCTGGGCATCCTGCGGCACCGCACCATGACCAGGGTCCGGATGGACGCCAACTTCCGTACGGTCAAGGTCGTGGTGAGGCAGTCGGCGCGGCTGGGTGCCGCGCTGGGCCGCCAGGTCGGCGCCGGGGAGGTCGTCACGATCGGCGTCGGTGACGTCCAGACGATCAGCCAGTCGCTGACCGTCGTCGGTCCCGGCATCGCCGCGATCGTCACCTACGGCGTGGTGGCCGCGTTGCTGATGTCGGTCTCGCTCCAGCTGTCGGTGGTGATCCTCCTCGGGGTGCCGCTGATCGCCGGGCTCGTCGGCCCGCTGATGGGTCGGCTGCAGGGTGCGGAGACCGAGTACCGCGAGCGGCAGGGCGTGCTGACCGCGCGGATCGGCGACCTCGCGGGTGGCCTGCGCGTCCTCAACGGCCTGGGTGGCAAGGGGCTGTTCGCGGACACCTTCCGCCGCGACTCGCAGCAGCTGCGGGCGCAGGGGTACCGGGTGGGGGCGTCGACCAGCTGGATCCAGGCGCTGGGCACGGGACTGCCGACCCTCTTCCTCTCCGTCGTGACCTGGCTCGCGGCCCGGCTGGCCGCCCAGGGGGAGATCACCATCGGCCAGTTGGTGTCCGTGTACGGCTATGTCGCGGTCCTCGTGATGCCGGTGTACTTCTTCATCCAGAGCGGCTACCAGCTGAGCCGGGCCGTCGTCGCCGCCCGGCGTGTCGTACGGTTCCTGTCCCTGGAGCCCGTCGCCGACCACCCCGACGCCCGGGACGCGCCCGCCTCCCCGGCGGTGCTGCACGATCCGGACTCCGGGGTACGGGTGCTGCCGGGGCGGCTCACCGCGCTGGTCGGAGCAGTTCCCGTGGAGTCCGAGGCCGTCGTCGACCGCCTCGGCCGGTACGCGGAGTCGGCGGTCACGTGGGGTGGCGTACGGCTCGACGAGATCGCCCTGGCGCAGGTGCGCGAGCGGATCCTGGTCGCGGACAACGAGGCCGACCTGTTCGCGGGCACCCTGCGCGAGCTGGTCTCCGGCCGCCGGGAGCACGACGAGGAGGCGATCGCCCGGGCGGTGCGCGCGGCGGCGGCGGACGACATCGTGCTCGGTCTCCCCGACGGTCTCGACTCGGACGTCGCCGCCCAGGGCCGCAGCCTCTCCGGCGGCCAGCGACAGCGCGTACGCCTGGTACGGGCGCTGCTCGCCGACCCCGAGGTACTGCTCGCCGTCGAACCCACCTCGGCGCTCGACGCGCACACCGAGGCGGCCGTGGCGGCCCGGCTGCGGGTCGCCCGCTCGGGCCGTACGACCGTCGTCACCAGCACCTCGCCGCTGATGCTCGACCAGGTGGACACCGTGCACTTCCTGGTCGACGGCAAGGTAGCGGCGAGCGGCAGCCATCACGAACTCCTCGACGGGGAGCCGGCATACCGGGCACTGGTGGCCCGCGACACGGAAGAGGTCCTGCGATGAGCGCGCATCTGCCGGTCGCCGAACCCGCCGAGGTGCGCCGGGCGGCACTGCGGCTGATCCGGGCGGACGGGCGGTCCTTCGCCGCCGTGCTCGGCCTCAACTCGCTGGCCGCCGTGGCCGGTCTGGTCGGGCCCTGGCTGCTCGGGCGGATCATCGACGACGTACGGGCCGGGGGCGGTGTGGACGTCGTGGACCGGCTGGCGTCGGTCATCCTGGTGTGCTCGCTGGCGCAGCTGCTGCTGGCGCGGTGGGCCCGGTACGTGGGGCACCGTTTCGGGGAGCGGACGCTGGCCCGGGTGCGGGAGCAGTTCGTGGAGCGGGCGCTGAGTCTGCCCGCCTCGGTCGTGGAGCGGGCCGGCACCGGCGACCTGACCGCGCGCGGCACCGCCGATGTCACCGTGGTGGGCAACACCCTGCGCGACGCCGGGCCCGAACTGCTCATCTCGTGCGCCCAGGCGTTGTTCATCCTCGGCGCGGTCTTCGTCATCGCCCCGCTGCTCGGCGCCTGCGGGGTGCTCGGGCTCGTCGGCATCTGGTTCGCCCTGCGCTGGTACCTGCGCCGTGCGCGCACCGCGTATCTCGCCGAGGGCACCGCCACCTCGGACGTCGCCGAGATCCTCGCGGCCACCGCGTCCGGTGCCCGTACGGTGGAGGCCTTCGGGCTGCAGCGCGGCCGGATCGCCGCGAGCCGTCGGACGCTGGAGACGTCCCGCGTCAGGCGGATGCGGACCCTGTTCCTGCGCAGCGTGTTCTTCCCGGCCGTGGAGGTGTCGTACGTCGTTCCCGTGGTCGCCGTCCTGCTGGTGGGCGGTGCCCTGCACGCGAGGGGGGCGATGAGCCTGGGTGCGGTGGTCGCCGCGACCCTGTATCTGCGCCAGCTCGCCGAGCCTCTCGACCAGATCCTGATGCAGGTCGAGCAGCTCCAGAGCAGCGGCGCCTCGTTCGCCCGCGTCGAGGGGCTGGCCCGCGCGCCACGGGCCGTACCGTCGGGCTCGCCCACCCCGGTCGACGACCGGATCGACGTGACGGATGTCCGCTACTCCTACGACCGCGGGGGCGAGGTGCTGCGCGGAGTCGACCTGACCGTGCGGCCCGGGGAGCGGCTGGCCGTCGTCGGGCCCTCCGGCGCCGGGAAGACCACTCTGAGCCGACTGCTCGCGGGCATCGACGCGCCGCGGTCCGGGTCGGTGACGGTGGGGGGTGTACCGATCGCCGACCTCGATCCCGAGCAGCTGCGCCGCCAGGTCGTCCTCGTCACCCAGGAGCACCACGTGTTCCTGGGCACCGTTCGCGACAACCTGCTGATCGCCGAACCCGCCGCCGATGACGCGGCGTTGTGGGCGGCGCTGGCCGCCGTCGGTGCCGACGGCTGGGTCCGGGAGCTGCCGGACGGCCTGGACACCGAGCTCGGCACCGGCGGCCGCCGGACGGACGGGTCGCGGGCCCAGCAGCTCGCCCTGGCCCGGGTGGTGCTGGCCGACCCGCACACCCTCATCCTCGACGAGGCGACCGCCCTGCTCGATCCGACGACCGCGCGCCACACCGAGCGTGCGCTCGCCGCCGTACTGGAGGGGCGCACCGTGATCGCCATCGCGCACCGGCTGCACACCGCGCACGACGCGGACCGGGTCGCCGTGATGGAGGACGGACTGCTCACCGAACTCGGCACGCATGACGAGCTGGCGGCGGCCGAGGGGGCGTACGCGGCACTTTGGCGGACGTGGCACGGGGACTAGGGCGGGGGCGAGCAGGGGCCTGAGCCGGGGGCAGGGCGGAGCCTGAGCGGGGGCCAGGGCGGAGCCTGAGCGGGGGCCAGGGCGGAGCCTGAGCGGGGGCCAGGGCGGAGCCTGAGCGGGGGTCAGGGCCGGGCGCGTCGGGGCTCGTCCGGCCGCTCTGGGCGCGGTGCGGCAGGGCGGTCGCACGTCGCCCCGTCACGGACCGGACGCACTCCGGCGAACAGTCCGCATGCCGAACATGAACACCCGGACAACGGACGAATTCCGGCCAAGTTCCTGACGCGGTCCTGACAGAAAGCGAAATCTCCTGCCACTCTTCCCACGGCAACTTCACAGCAACCTCACAGCACCGTCGCCGTGTCGTGGCCGTGGATCCCCAGGCAACTGGTTCCGCGTTCCACCCTGTTCTGCCCTGTTCTGCCCTGTTCTGCCCGGACGGGTACCCACCCCGACCGGATCCCCACTGGCCGCGCGAGCCGTGGCCACGCAGAAGGAGTCAGTGTGTTGAGCAGCAGTTCCTCCCACAGACGCACCTCCCACACCACCCAGCGCCGTGTCGCGGCCGTCGCCCTCGTCGGCGTCTCCGCCCTGCTGGCCGCGGCCGTCCAGTCTGGCGCCGCGAGCGCGACCCCCCAGAAATCCTCCCTCGGCAAGATCAACCGTGGCTCTCTCGCCGTCCAGCTCACGCCTTCGCAGCGCGCGGAGCTGATACGCGACGCGGACGCCGCCAAGGCGGCCACCGCCAAGGACCTGGGTCTCGGGGCCAAGGAGAAGCTCGTCGCCCGCGACGTCATCAAGGACGCGGACGGCACGGTCCACACCCGCTACGAACGCACGTACGCGGGACTCCCGGTCCTCGGCGGCGACCTCGTGGTCGACACCACCAAGGCAGGGAAGACCGAGCGGGTCATCAAGGCGACGCGGGCCACCCTCAAGGTCGCCTCGCTCACGCCCGCCATCGCCGCCTCGAAGGCGGAGAAGCAGGCCCTCTCCGTCGCCAAGGCCGACGGTTCGAAGAAGACCGACGCCGACCGGGCGCCCCGGAAAGTGATCTGGGCGGCGAACGGCACACCGACCCTCGCGTACGAGACGGTCGTCGGCGGCTTCCAGGACGACGGCACCCCGAACCAGCTGCACGTCATCACCGACGCGGCCACCGGCAAGAAGCTCTACGAGTACCAGGGCATCGAGACCGGTATCGGCAACACCCAGTACAGCGGCCAGGTGACGCTGACGACCACGCAGTCGGGCTCCAACTACACGCTCACCGACGGCGCGCGCGGCGGCCACAAGACGTACAACCTCAACCGCGGCACGTCCGGCACCGGCACCCTGTTCTCGCAGACCAGCGACACCTGGGGCAACGGCACCACGTCGAACGCCGCGACCGCGGGCGCCGACGCGCACTACGGCGCCGCCGAGACCTGGGACTTCTACAAGACCACCTTCGGCCGCAGCGGCATCAAGAACAACGGCGTGGGTGCGTACTCCCGGGTCCACTACGGCAACGCGTACATCAACGCGTTCTGGGACGACAGCTGCTTCTGCATGACGTACGGCGACGGGGCCGGCAACGCGGACCCGCTGACCGCGCTGGACGTGGCCGGGCACGAGATGAGCCACGGCGTCACCTCCAACACCGCGGGTCTCAACTACTCGGGCGAGTCCGGCGGTCTGAACGAGGCGACCTCGGACATCTTCGGCACCGGCGTCGAGTTCTACGCCAACAACGCCTCCGACCCCGGTGACTACCTCATCGGCGAGAAGATCGACATCAACGGCGACGGCACCCCGCTGCGCTACATGGACAAGCCCAGCAAGGACGGCGGCTCGGCGGACAACTGGTCCTCCAGCGTGGGCGGTCTCGACGTCCACTACTCGTCCGGTGTCGCCAACCACTTCTTCTACCTGCTGAGCGAGGGCAGCGGCGCCAAGGTCATCAACGGCGTCAGCTACAACTCGCCGACCGCCGACGGCCTTCCGGTCACCGGCATCGGCCGGGACAAGGCCCTGCAGATCTGGTACCGGGCGCTCACCACCAAGTTCACCTCGACCACCAACTACGCGGCGGCCCGCACCGGCACGCTCGCGGCGACGGGCGAGCTGTACGGCACGACGAGCGCCGAGTACACGGCGGTGCAGAACGCCTGGGCGGCCGTGAAGGTCGGCTCGCGTCCCGGCGGTGGCGGCGGCACCGGTACGTCGTTCGAGAACACCGGCGACGTATCGATTCCGGACAACGGGCCGGCCGTGACGTCGTCGATCGCGGTCACCGGCCGTACCGGCAACGCCCCGTCGAACCTTCTGGTCGACGTGGACATCGTGCACACCTGGCGCGGCGACCTGGTCGTGGATCTGCTGGCCCCGGACGGCACGGTGTACCCCCTGAAGGCCTTCAGCTCCTCCGACTCGGCGGACAACGTCCAGGAGACCTACACGGTCAACGCGTCCTCCGAAGTAGCCAATGGCACTTGGAAGTTGAGGGTCCAGGACAAGGCCGCGCAGGACACCGGCTACATCAACAGCTGGAAGCTGACGTTCCCGTAGACCGCACCTGAACACACGGCATCGAGAGGGCGCCGCCCCGGGGTTCGACCCCCGGGGCGGCGCCCTCTTTGCCGCGCCATGACCCTGCTTTTATTGACGCTTGACCAAGATCGAGATCCGCACAACGAACAGTGATCTTCATCCAACGGACGCTTTTCGGCCAAGATTTCATCGCCCTCCTGACATGTACGCGTCCTGGATGTCACTCTTCCACCGCACGGCTCACCCGCACCGCAACTTCACACCTTCCGTACGGCCACCCCACGCCGTCCGGTCGCCCCCACAAGAGGAGATTGCGTGACCCCCCTCTACGCGCGTCACAAGCGCACCACTCTGGCCATCGCCACTGCTGTCGCTGCCGGAGCCCTGCTCACCACCGGTCTGACCACCGGTGCCTCCGCCCAGACCGAGTCGGCCGCCGCCAAGGCGAAGCTCCCCGGCGCCACGGTCCAGCTCTCCGCCGCCACGCGCACGAGCCTGATCCAGCAGGCCGACGCGGCCGCGCCCGAGACCGCCCAGCAGATAGGCCTCGGCGCCAAGGAGAAGCTCGTCGTCCGAGACGTCCTCAAGGACGCGGACGGCACCGTGCACACCCGCTACGAGCGCACGTACAACGGCCTTCCGGTCCTCGGCGGCGACCTGGTCGTCCACGAGTCCAAGGCCGGCAAGACCGAGGGCGTCACCAAGGCCGTGAAGACGGCCATCAAGGTCGCCTCGCTGAAGCCGCAGGTCACCACCGCGAAGGCCGAGAAGCAGGCCCTCACCGCCGCGAAGGCCGCCGGCTCGGAGAAGACCACGGCCGACCGCGCCCCCCGCAAGGTGATCTGGGCCGCCACCGGCAAGCCCACCCTCGCCTACGAGACGGTCATCGGCGGTCTCCAAGACGACGGCACCCCGAACGAGCTGCACGTCATCACCGACGCGGCCACCGGCAAGAAGCTCTACGAGTACCAGGGCATCGAGACCGGCACCGGCAAGACCCTCTACTCGGGCACGGTCAGCCTCAACACCACCCTGTCGGGCTCGACGTACCAGCTGACCGACGGCACCCGCGGCGGCCACAAGACGTACAACAAGTCGCACACCACCTCCTCCTCCGCGGGCACCCTGTTCACCGACGCGGACGACACCTGGGGCACCGGCGCGGCCTCCAGCTCCACCACCGACCAGACCGCGGCCGCCGACGCCGCGTACGGCGCGCAGGAGACGTGGGACTTCTACAAGAACACCTTCGGCCGCAGCGGCATCAAGAACAACGGGGTCGGCGCGTACTCCCGCGTCCACTACGGCAACGCGTACGTCAACGCGTTCTGGGACGACAGCTGCTTCTGCATGACGTACGGCGACGGCTCCGGGAACACCCACCCGCTGACCTCGCTGGACGTGGCCGGCCACGAGATGAGCCACGGCGTCACCGCCAACACGGCCGGTCTCAACTACTCCGGCGAGTCCGGCGGTCTGAACGAGGCGACCTCCGACATCTTCGGCACCGGCGTCGAGTTCTACGCGGGGAACTCCTCCGACGTGGGTGACTACCTCATCGGCGAGAAGATCAACATCAACGGCGACGGCACCCCGCTGCGCTACATGGACAAGCCCAGCAAGGACGGCAGCTCCGCCGACTACTGGTCCTCCAGCGTCGGCAACCTGGACGTGCACTACTCGTCCGGTGTCGCCAACCACTTCTTCTACCTGCTGAGTGAGGGCAGCGGCGCCAAGACCATCAACGGCGTCAGCTACAACTCGCCCACGTACAACGGCACGGCCGTCACCGGCATCGGCCGGGACAAGGCCCTGCAGATCTGGTACAAGGCGCTGACGACGTACTTCACGTCGACGACGAACTACAAGGCGGCCCGCACGGGGACGCTCTCCGCGGCGTCCGCCCTGTACGGCTCGACCAGCGCCGAGTACAAGGCGGTGGCCGCGGCCTGGACCGCGGTCAACGTGAGCTAGTGCCCACGGGGTCCTCGAGACTCCCTTAGGCACCTTGGGCGGTACCCGGAGAGAAGGCACCTCCGGGTACCGCCCTACGCTGTCCCCCATGGTCTCCCCGGACAACCCCTTCACATACGAGGACGTGGGCGCGACGCGCGACGGCCGCTGCCCGCCGGGGTTCCACCCCCTGCACCTGCGCACCCGCGTCGGCGAGGGCGAGGCCGTCTTCCGCGCCGCCTCCGAAGCGGTGATGACCTGGGAGATGCACCGCGCGATGGGCGTGGGCATCACCGCCACCGCCGACAAGGCGGCCCCCGGAGTCGACGTCACCGTCGGGCTCGGCCCCCTCAAGGCCCCCTGCCGTGTGGTCTGGACGGTCGAGGAGTACCGCCGGGCCGGCTGGGCCTACGGCACCCTGCCCGGCCACCCCGAGCACGGCGAGGAGGCCTTCGTGGTCGACCGCACGGGCGACGGCACGGTCTGGCTGACCGTGACCGCCTTCAGCCGTGCGGCCAAGTGGTACACCCGCGCGGGCGGACCGGCGACCCGGGGGCTCCAGCACGCCTACGCACGGCGCTGCGGGACGGTACTGCGCCGGCTGTGCGCGGGGTTCGAACCGTAGGCCCGCTGTCCGCCTCCCGCTTTCGGCCCGCTCAGCGCATCAGGACCCCGGCCTCCTCCCCCACCTCCTCCGAAGGCATCGTCACCAGGCCCAGCTCGGCGCCGGACGCGAGCAGTCGGTGCGTGGGGAGAATACGGACGGTGTAGCCGAACGGGCCGGTGCGGTCGAGGGAGAGCGGACCCTCGTACACCCAGCGCCCTTCCAGGTCCGGACCGCCCACCGGTTTCAGCGGGACACAGCTCGCGTCCGCGATGCGGTCCTGCGAGTCGACGCGGCCCGAGACCGCCTGGACCTCGACGTCGTCCGGGGCGAGGTCGGCCAGCGCCACCCGCACGCGCAGGGAGAGGGTGGTGCCCAGTTCGGCGGTCGTGGTGGCGGCGGAGGCCTCCAGATGGTCCACCGTGACCCGGGGCCAGGCCGCCCGGACGCGGGACTTCCAGGCGGCGAGTTCGCGGGCCGCCTCCGGGACCAGGGCGCGGTGGGCGCGAGCCGCGGGGGCGTACAGGCGCTCCACGTACTCGCGCACCATCCGGCCCGCCAGGACCTTCGGGCCGAGATGGGTCAGCGTCTGGCGGACCATCTCGATCCACCGGTCGGGCAGACCGTGCTGACCCCGCTCGTAGAAGCGGGGCGCCACGCGCTGTTCCAGCAGCTCGTAGAGGGCCGTTGCCTCCAGGTCGTCACGGCGGTCGTCGTCCGTCGCCGTGCCGTCCGCCGTCGGGATCGCCCAGCCGAAGTCCGGCTGGAACCACTCGTCCCACCAGCCGTCCAGGACGGAGAGGTTCAGACAGCCGTTGAGTGCCGCCTTCATCCCTGACGTGCCGCAGGCCTCCAGCGGGCGGAGCGGGTTGTTCAGCCAGATGTCGCAGCCCGGGTACAGCTTCTGCGCCATCGCCATCCCGTAGTCCGGGAGGAAGACGATCCGGTGGCGTACGCGCGGGTCGTCCGCGAACCGGACCAGTTCCTGCACGAGACGCTTGCCGCCGTCGTCGGCGGGGTGCGCCTTGCCCGCGACCACGATCTGGATCGGGCGTTCGGCGTGCAGGAGGAGGTCCATCAGGCGGTCGCGGTCGCGCAGCATCAGGGTCAGGCGTTTGTAGGAAGGGACGCGGCGGGCGAAGCCGATCGTGAGGACGTCCGGGTCCAGCACCCCGTCGATCCAGCCGAGTTCGGCCGTTCCGGCGCCGCGCTGGCGCCAGGAGGCGTGCAGGCGTTCCCGTACCTCGAGGACCAGTTGCTCGCGCAGCACCCGGCGCAGGTCCCAGATCTCCTGGTCGGCGATGTCCGCCACCGCGTCCCAGCGGTCCGAACCGCCGACCGTCATCGCGTCCTCGGTGCGCTGGGCGCCGATCTGGCGGGCGCCGAGACGGAAGACCTCCGGTGCCACCCAGGTCGGTGCGTGCACGCCGTTGGTGACCGAGGTGATCGGGACCTCGTCCGGGTCGAAACCCGGCCACAGCCCGGAGAACATCTCGCGGCTGACGTGACCGTGGAGCAGCGACACCCCGTTGGCCCGCTGGCCGAGCCTGAGCCCCATCACGGCCATGTTGAAGAGGTTCGGCTCACCGCCCGGATAGGTCTCCATGCCGAGGCCGAGGATGCGCTCGACGTCGATACGGGGGAGTTCGGCGTCCGGGCCGAAGTGGTGGGCGACCAGTTCGCGGTCGAAGCGGTCGATGCCGGCGGGGACGGGGGTGTGGGTGGTGAAGACGGTACCGGCGCGGACGGATTCGAGAGCGGCCTCGAAGTCCAGGCCGCCGTTGCCGCCGTCCCCGTCGTGCCCGTCCTGCGCGTCCTGCCCGTCGGCGAGTTCGGCGATGCGTTCCAGGCCGAGGAAGCCCGCGTGGCCCTCGTTGGTGTGGAACACCTCGGGCTGGGCGTGGCCGGTCAGCCGGCAGTACGTCCGTACGGCGCGTACCCCGCCGATGCCGAGCAGCATCTCCTGCAGCAGCCGGTGCTCGCTGCCGCCGCCGTACAGCCGGTCGGTCACCCCGCGTTCGCCGAGGTCGTTCTCCTCGACGTCGGAGTCGAGCATGAGGAGGGGGACGCGACCGACCTGGGCCAGCCAGATGCGGGCGCGCAGGGCGCGGGCGCCGGGGAGGGCGAGGGTGACCTGGGCCGGGGTGCCGTCGGATTCGCGCAGGGGTACGAGAGGGAGTTCGTTGGGGTCGAGGACGGGATAGTGCTCCTGCTGCCAGCCGTCTCGGGAGAGGGACTGCCGGAAGTAGCCGTGCCGGTAGAGGAGTCCTACGCCGATGAGGGGTACGCCGAGGTCGCTGGCGGCCTTGAGGTGGTCGCCGGCGAGGATGCCGAGGCCGCCGGAGTACTGGGGCAGGGCCGCGGTGATGCCGAACTCGGGTGAGAAGTAGGCGATGGCGGCGGGGAGGTCGGGAATCTGGGTCTGGGTCTGGTACCAGCGTTCGCCGGTCACGTAGTCGCGCAGGTCGTCGGCGACGGCGGCGAGGCGGCGCAGGAAGCGGCGGTCCTCGGCGAGTTCCGCGAGGCGGTGGGGAGGGACGCTGCCGAGCAGGCGTACGGGGTCGCCGTCGGAGGCGGTCCAGCGTTCGGGGTCGACGGACTGGAAGAGGTCGCGGGTCTCGGCGTGCCAGGACCAGCGCAGGTTGCGGGCGAGGTCGCTGAGCGGGTGAAGGGCGTCGGGCAGTACGGGGCGAACGGTGAATCTGCGGATTGCCTTCACGAGTTCCACCTTCACAAAAGACGTATGCGGCGGGATGTACGTCACCGACGACGGTAGCGGCGAGGGTGTTTCCACAACACGGCGCATCGATGAACTCCGGCGTCGCGGGTGGGTCGGGGGCGTGGGGGTGTGTCGAGCCCGTCGCCGCCGGATCAGACGTGGGCCGGGCAAGCGAGCCGCTGCTCGATCCGAACGTAAGCGACGGGCTTGCGACACACCCCCACGCCCCCTTCCGCAGTCCGCCGACCGCGGGTGAGTGGACGTCGACGTCAGGGAGTGGTGATCCAAGCGGGAACGCGGGGCGCAGCCCCCGCCTCAGGGGCGCGGGGAACTGCGCGACCAGCCCCCACCGGCCGCCAGCCGAACGAATCACCCGAGCGGGGGATCGGGGCGCAGCCCCGGCCTAGGGGGCGCGGGGAACTGCGCGAACGGCCCCCACCGGCCCGCAGCCGACGGACTCGGCCGAGGGCGTCAACAAGAGGAACCGTCGACCGGGAATCGACGCGACCATTCCGCCCCACCCCCGGTGGGTATGGCCGATTCCGCCCGCATGGGCGGCCTTGTGGTGCTTCACACCACACGAGAGGCTGCCAAGTGGCGTACGCGCGACCCCGGTCGCACACCGGTCGGTCCCGGTCGGCGTACGCCGACTTGAGGAGGGGAACTCACGTCATGGCACAGACGAGACAGCGGCGTCTGCGCTGGGCAGGATGCCTCACCGCGGTCACGACGGCCGCGGTGCTTTCGGCCATCACCCTGCCCGCGCACGCCGCCCCGGAGGGCCGGATACTCGGCGCCGGCGAACCCGGTTCCGTCAGAGGTAGTTACATCGTGACGCTCAAGGGGGGTACGAGGGCTCCGTCATCGGTGGGTAAGGGCATCGCCGAGAAGTACGGAGCGCGAATCAGCCACACGTACGGCACGGCGCTCAACGGGTACGCGGTTCAGGTGAGCGAGAAGCAGGCGCGGCGGCTCGCGGCGGACTCCCGTGTGGCCTCCGTCGTCCAGGACACCCGGGTGACACTCGACCACTTCGAGAAGAACCCGCCGTCCTGGGGGCTGGACCGGATCGACCAGCCCGCTCTGCCGCTCGACAAGGGCTACACGTGGCCGGCGTCGGCGGGCGCGGGCGTGACGGCGTACGTCATCGACACGGGGATCCGGATCACGCACAAGGACTTCGGGGGGCGGGCCGGTTACGGCTGGGACTTCGTGGACAACGACAAGGCGGCGGGGGACGGGAACGGGCACGGGACGCATGTCGCCGGGACCATCGCGGGGACGACCTACGGTGTGGCGAAGAAGGCCAAGGTCGTGTCCGTGCGGGTGCTCGACAACGCCGGATCCGGCACCACCGCGCAGGTCATCGCCGGTATCGACTGGGTGACCCGGCACGCGCACAAGCCCGCGGTCGCCAATCTGAGCCTGGGCGGCCACGCGAACGCCCAGCTGGACGCCGCCGTACGCAACTCCATCGCCTCCGGAGTGACGTACTCGGTCGCGGCGGGCAACGACGGGCTGGCCGCCGGGCTGTACTCCCCCGCCCGGGTCAAGGAGGCGCTGACGGTCGGGGCGAGCGACAGGGCCGACGCCCGGGCGAGCTTCTCCAACTTCGGGGCGGCGCTCGACCTGTTCGCGCCCGGCGTGGCGATCACGTCGGCGTCGTACGCGAGCGACACCGGGAAGGCGACCTTCTCCGGTACGTCGATGGCGAGCCCGCATGTCGCGGGCGCGGCGGCGCTCTATCTCGCCGGCCACCCGAAGGCGACGCCGGCCCAAGTGGGCAAAGAGTTGGTCGGGCGGGCGGTGTACGGGAAGGTCGGCGGTGCGGGGCTCGGTTCGCCGAACAGGCTTCTGCAAGTCGGCCGTTCCTAGGGAACCGCCGCCGCAGGCACCGGCCTCGCCCGTCGGACGAGGCCGGTCTTGTGTGTAGACATACGCGTAAGTAGTTAGCAACCTGCCGGATTGCTCACCCGAATAGGGTGGGAAGGCTCCCCCGGTACGCCCCGCAGGCCCCACCTCCCCACACCGTCATCCGCCCACCCACGTTGACGCGGACAGGAGCGGTCATGCCCGCCACGCACCACACGTCGCCACCCCCGACGACCACCTCCGACACACCCCCCATACGCAAGGTCGACGCCGTCCCCCGCGCCCCGGAGCAACCCTCCGAACAGGCCGCCGAAGGCGGCGAGAGCGTCGGACGCATTCCCGTCGTCGACGTTCGGCCCCTCGTCCTGCAAGGCCGTCGCCCCGCCAAGGCGGTCGTCGGCGAGGTCTTCGACGTCACGGCCACCGTCTTCCGCGAAGGTCACGACGCCGTCGCCGCGAACGTCGTCCTGCGCGATCCGGAGGGCCGCACCGGCCCCTGGACCCCGATGCGCGAACTCGCCCCCGGCACCGACCGCTGGGGCGCCACCGTCTCCGCCGGGACGACCGGCCACTGGACGTACACCGTGGAGGCCTGGAGCGATCCGGTCTCCACCTGGCGCCATCACGCGGGGATCAAGATCCCGGCGGGCATCGACACGGAACTGGTCCTGGAGGAGGGCGCCCGGCTGTACGAGCGCGCTGCCGCCGGAGTACCGAAGAGCAAGGGCAGAAGGGATGTCGTCCTCGCCGCGGCGGACGCGCTGCGGGACACCGGCCGTTCCTCGGCGGCCCGGCTCGCCGCCGCCCGCACCCCTGAAGTGGACAGGGTCCTCACTCGTCATCCGCTGCGTGAACTGGTCAGCAGTTCGGAGCCGTTGCCTCTGCTGGTGGAGCGCGAGCGGGCGCTGTACGGCTCCTGGTACGAGTTCTTTCCGCGTTCGGAGAGCGGGCATCTCGATCCGCCGGTGCACGGCACCTTCCGCAGCGCCGCCGAGCGGCTGCCCGCCATCGCGCGGATGGGTTTCGATGTCGTGTATCTGCCGCCGATCCATCCCATCGGGACCACTTATCGCAAGGGGCCCAACAACACTCTTTCTGCGGGGGCGTACGACGTCGGTGTGCCGTGGGCGATCGGCTCCCCGGAGGGCGGGCACGACGCCGTTCATCCGGACCTCGGCACGATCGACGACTTCGACGCCTTCGTGAGGCGGGCGGAGCGGGAGGGGCTGGAGGTCGCGCTCGACTTCGCGCTCCAGTGCTCGCCGGATCATCCGTGGGTGCAGAAGCATCCCGAGTGGTTCCACCACCGGGCCGACGGATCGATCGCGTACGCGGAGAATCCGCCGAAGAAGTACCAGGACATCTATCCGATCGCCTTCGACCAGGACATGCCGGGGCTGGTCCGGGAGACACTGCGGGTGCTGCGGTACTGGATGAGCCACGGTGTGCGGATCTTCCGCGTCGACAACCCGCACACCAAGCCGGTCGTCTTCTGGGAGCGGGTCATCGCGGACATCAACCGCACCGATCCGGACGTGATCTTCCTGGCCGAGGCGTTCACCCGGCCCGCGATGATGCGCACGCTGGGGGCGGTCGGCTTCCAGCAGTCGTACACCTATTTCACCTGGCGCAACACGAAGCAGGAGCTCACCGACTACCTCAGTGAGCTGTCGGGGGAGGCGGCCGCCTACATGCGGCCCAATTTCTTCGTGAACACCCCGGACATCCTGCACGAGTTCCTTCAGCACGGCGGGCGGCCGGCCTTCGAACTGCGTGCGGTGCTCGCCGCGACGCTGTCTCCGACCTGGGGCGTCTACAGCGGATTCGAGCTCTGTGAGAACACCCCCCTGCGTGCGGGCGGCGAAGAGTACCTGAACTCCGAGAAGTACCAACTGCGTCCGCGGGATTGGGAGTCGGCGGAGCGGGAGGGTCGTAGCATCGCGCCATTGCTGAGGGCGCTCAACGCCATCCGCCGGCGCAGTCCGGCACTGCGCCAGTTGCGCGGCCTCCACTTCCACCACACGGACAAGGACGCGGTGATCGCCTACTCGAAGTCGGTCACGGACGGGAGCGGATCGAACACGGTTGTGGTGGTGGTCAACCTCGACCCCCACCACACCCAGGAGGCGACGGTCTCGTTGGACATGCCGCAACTCGGCCTGGACTGGCACGAGTCCGTGCCGGTGCGCGACGAGCTCACCGGCGAGACCTACAACTGGGGCAGGGCCAACTATGTGCGTCTTGAGCCAGGGCATAGTCCCGCGCACATCCTCACCGTCCTGCGACCGTCCTCACCGCAGATCGGAGGGTCACCCACCACATGATCGTCAACGAGCCCGTCCCGGACACTTTCGAGGACACCCCGGCCAGGGACCG
>NZ_JAGXJM010000139.1:0-494 GCF_019091445.1 Streptomyces sp. GbtcB7 | reverse complement strand
GTGACGGTCGAGCGCGTAGCCGTTGCCGACCGCCGAGGCTCCGCCGACCTCGCACAGCCGGGTCGCCGCATCGAGCACGTGCCGGGGGACGAGCTCCTGTAGTCGGAACACGTCGAACTGGATGTCGCGCATGCGCTCGACGCTGGCGCCCGACTCCGACGCACCCCCGAGGTCGGCCGCGCCCGACAGCACCAGCCGCCGCGCGGTCGACGCGGCGACGCTGAGTTCGCCGACCACGAACTGGACGAGGGGGTCCTCACGAGGCAGGGTTTCGCCCGCGAACCCGAACGTGCGACGGCGCGGCGTCACGAAGGCGACGGTGTCGTCGAGAGCGCGCTGCGCGATTCCTGCGATGACGGCGATGAGCGCCAGCTGGAGAACGGATCCGAGGTGATGCCACCGCGAATCGGCGGTATCACTCGAGGGCGGAAGGATGCCGCCCACGCCGACCGGCACACTGTCGAAGACGGTCGTGCCGCTGCCGGTCAGCACCT
>NZ_JAGXJM010000138.1:0-500 GCF_019091445.1 Streptomyces sp. GbtcB7 | reverse complement strand
GGGCACCTCCCAGCCCACCGATCCACCCTCCGGAGCCTCGCTGACAACCGAAGAAGTGACGGTGGTCCATCTCACGGCGGTTCCCGCCGGGATTCCATCCTGATCCCGGAGAAGGACCTCGCGATCGCCGATGAAAGCACCGGTGTCGGGGTCGATGATGATGTCCACGCGAGTGCCCCATGCGTCCTCGACCCGCCCGATCGCGACCCCGGTTCGACCTTGGAGGGTGGCTTGATCGCTGACGAACGTCACGCCGGGGATCATTGCCGCAGCCTTGTACATCGCGGCGCGCAGATCCGCAGGAACGGTCCCGATTCGGAGCCGGTCGGCAATGTAGACGAGCGCTTCGGTGTCGGGTGAAGGGCCAGCGCCGAGGGTGACACGGTAGATGTAGTTGAGCAGACGGTACGGGTCTCGCGGAAGCTCGTCCAAGTCCGCGAATCCCGCCCCGGATGAGCCCCCGTAGAACGCGCCGCCCGGCGCTCGAAGGAGATCTCCAG
>NZ_JAGXJM010000137.1:0-508 GCF_019091445.1 Streptomyces sp. GbtcB7 | reverse complement strand
TGGGATGAGAACATGTTGGCGTGCGAGGATACGGACATCTGTTTCCGCGCTGCTCGGCGCGGACTGGAGCTCCGCCGTGCTGATGCCTCGCCTGTCACGTACGTCCAGCGTGGTGGTTTCCGAGCGGTAGCCCGCCAGAACATCGCGTACGGACGTGGAGACATTCGGTTCTTTCGCAAGCATAACCTCCGAACCAATCTTCTGCGGAACGTTTTCAGCGCGGCGATCCTGGGCGCGCGCGACGCACTTCTCGCGTTTGACTCGCGGCGCCAAAGAGCGCTCGCTACCAGAGTTGGCCTGGTAGTTGGATGGCTTCAGGAATCAGCATTGAGGGATGTGTGATGGCTCGAACCGTTGTAGTGATGCCGGCGAAGGACGCGGAGAGCACTGTCGGGCAGGCCGTCAAGTCGACGCTGCGTGCCATGCCGAAGGACGCGCAACTCTTGGTTGTCAACGACGGCAGCGTCGACAACACCGGATCGGTTCTCGATGAGATTCGCGATCGACG
>NZ_JAGXJM010000136.1:0-529 GCF_019091445.1 Streptomyces sp. GbtcB7 | reverse complement strand
CACTACGTTTGGTACCTATTTCGCGCTGACCTCGTAGCGGCCGGAGATCCCGACACGCTGGATCGGGTGAAAGGTCATCTCGCCCGATTCAAGGGGTGGATGGACGCCGACAAGTCTTTGCGACCGCGGATAATCCTGATCGGCACTCACGCCGACGTCTCTCCCCAATTCGAGGCTGACTCAGGGAAGCTGATTGATGCGGTGCGTTCCGCGTCTCCGATCAAGCTGGGGATGGTCAAGCTGAATCATGCCGACCTCGTCGTTGGCAGCCTGCTGACTGATAAGGACGCCAAGAGGCTGATCAGACGCCTCGGGAGCCACCTCTGAAAGGCGGGTCCCGCCGATGACGATTCGTTACCGCAGCACACCCTCCGAGCCCTCGACAATTGGACGACGCGATGACTGACAACCCTGTAGCGACACCTTTGCCGCGGTCGGTTCTCGTCGTGGATAATCAGCTCTACCGTGAGATCTCGGAGAGTCCCGAATCCGTCGATCTTCTCGACAACCTCGATGCAATGGTGATCCC
>NZ_JAGXJM010000135.1:0-425 GCF_019091445.1 Streptomyces sp. GbtcB7 | reverse complement strand
CTTGCATGTGTATCTTGATGATTTTATGTCATGCATGAGTTTTTGAACTAAATGTTGATTTGAAACTCTCAATTTAGATTAACATGTTTTTGGTCTAATCATTTTTATGACGAATTAAGATGACATTCTTATGACATATTAAGATGACATAGTGTATGTACATCTATGTATGAATTTCTTGATAGTCTTTTGATGATAGATGTGATATCATGATGTGTTTGGTCTTGACAACTTCATGACGAAACTTATGTTTCGATTTTAAATGATGATACATGTTTTCACAAAAGACTTGAATACCCTCACATGAAATCAATTGTATGAAATTGAAATGAATTGAGATTAATGAATTTATTTTACCAATCTTGTGAATCTCATGAAAATAAACATGATGAATATTTTGAAAATAAATAAGTGTATCATGCATT
>NZ_JAGXJM010000134.1:0-560 GCF_019091445.1 Streptomyces sp. GbtcB7 | reverse complement strand
GCCGACCTGGTCTGCCACACCGGTGACATCGCGGACGGCACGGCCGAACGCCGCCGCGCCCAGGCCGCCCCACTCGGAACCGTGCAGGCCACCCGGGCCCGGGTCTACGTCACCGGCAACCACGAGTACTACAGCGAGGCCCAGGGCTGGGTCGACCTCATGGACGAGCTGGGCTGGGAGCCGCTGCGCAACCGCCATCTGCTGCTCGAACGCGGAGGCGACACCCTCGTGGTCGCCGGCGTGGACGACGTCACCGCCGAGTCCTCCGGCCTCGCCGGCCACCGCGCCCACCTCGCCGGAGCCCTGCACGGCGCCGACCCCGACCACCCCGTCCTGCTCCTGGCCCACCAGCCCAAGTTCATCGACCGGGCGGCAGCCGACGGCATCGACCTCCAGCTCTCCGGCCACACCCACGGCGGCCAGATCTGGCCCTTCCACCACCTGGTCCGCATCGACCAGCCCGCCCTCGCCGGCCTCAGCCACCACGGCCCCCGCACCCTCCTCTACACCAGCCGCGGCACCGGCTTCTGGGGCCCGCCGTTCCGCGTCTTCGCCCCCAG
>NZ_JAGXJM010000133.1:0-596 GCF_019091445.1 Streptomyces sp. GbtcB7 | reverse complement strand
ACCCAACCGGACGACCCGATTCAACCCCCCACCCCGACCACCACCACCCGACCACCACCACCCGACCAACACCCCCGGACCGTCGCTGCTGGAGTCGCTCAGCCCGGTCCGAGACCAGCACCCCACCATCTGACAGTCACGAAAGGCCACACTCCGGGCGCCTCGAGGAACGCGACAACCATCGTGCCCCTCAAAGCGCCCGTATCCGCACCACGGGCAGCTACCGACGAACCTCACCCGGCCTGAGATAGCCGCCGAACTGTCGGTCTCGTTCAACACGGTCAACACCCACATCCGACGGATCGACGCCAAGCTCGGTGCCGGGGACCGGTCCTCGGCGGTGCAGCGCGGCCGTGAGCTGCGACTGCTGTCGAACGGCCGTATGTGAGTGCCTGTTCCTGATGCGGCCAGGCCATGACGGTATTGGTGGATCCTGGGTTCGTTGCGCGCGCCCGTCAGCCGTGCTTGGCTCGCCCGATGAACTTTCTGTTGACGGCGAGTGGCCTGCGCAACGAGACGCTGCGGGATGCGCTGCGGGACATGCTGGGTAAGCCGTTCGGATCGGCGAACGTCGTGTTCGTTCCCACGGCGTCAGT
>NZ_JAGXJM010000132.1:0-605 GCF_019091445.1 Streptomyces sp. GbtcB7 | reverse complement strand
CCGGATACAGTACGCGAGACGGCAGCCTGGTTTGCGAGGGGAAGCGTGACCGACACCAGCGACACCCGATCCGCCGACAGTGAAGCGCAAGCGCCGCGGCAGAGCCGACTGCACCGCCTGATGCGCTACCTCCCCCTGATCGCCCCCGTCCTACTGTGGACCGTGCCCTGCTGGGTGCTCCTGCACAGCGGCCAGCACTGGCCGCTGCCCGTCGCGCTCGCCGGCACCGCCCTGTTCGCCCTCGGCCTGATCGGTATGCCGCTCGCGATGGTGCGCGGCCACGGCCGACGGCAGCAGGACTGGGCGGCGATCGTCGGGGACACCCTGCTGGGCACCAGTTGGGTTCTGTTCACCTGGTCCATTCTGCTCGGCGTCCCATTGCGGCTCGTCCTGACCGTGGCCGGCGTCGACGAGAGTCAGGACCGGGCTCGAATTGCCACTTGGGCCGTCCTCGGCTTGACCGCCGTACTACTCGCCTGGGGGTACGCCGAAGCCCGCCGCGTGCCACGCGTGCGCCGACTCGACGTGCAACTCCCACGGCTGGGTGCCGGGTTGGACGGCATCCGCGTCGTCCTCATCACCGACACCCACTACGGTCCCCTCGA
>NZ_JAGXJM010000131.1:0-614 GCF_019091445.1 Streptomyces sp. GbtcB7 | reverse complement strand
GATCGGAGGGTCACCCACCACATGATCGTCAACGAGCCCGTCCCGGACACTTTCGAGGACACCCCGGCCAGGGACCGCGACCCCGACTGGTTCAAACGCGCCGTCTTCTACGAGGTCCTGGTCCGCTCCTTCCAGGACAGCAACGGCGACGGCATCGGCGACCTCAGGGGCCTCACCGCGAAACTCGACTACCTGCAATGGCTGGGCATCGACTGCCTGTGGCTGCCCCCGTTCTTCAAATCACCCCTCAGGGACGGCGGCTACGACGTCTCCGACTACACCGCCGTCCTGCCCGAGTTCGGTGACCTCGCCGACTTCGTCGAATTCGTCGACGCCGCCCACCAGCGCGGCATGCGCGTCATCATCGACTTCGTCATGAACCACACCAGCGACCAGCACCCGTGGTTCCAGGAGTCCCGCACCAACCCCGACGGACCCTACGGCGACTACTACGTCTGGGCCGACGACGACAAACAGTACGAGGACGCCCGGATCATCTTCGTCGACACCGAGGCCTCCAACTGGACCTTCGACCCGGTCCGCAAGCAGTACTTCTGGCACCGCTTCTTCTCCCACCAGCCCGACCTCAACTACGAGAACCCCGCCGTCCAGGA
>NZ_JAGXJM010000130.1:0-622 GCF_019091445.1 Streptomyces sp. GbtcB7 | reverse complement strand
GCCCAGGAGAACACCCCCAGGAGGATGGAACGCCCGTGCTGCGTTGTGCGCACGGACAACGCAAACGGCGCGGCGAGTGCCGCGCGGGTGACCAACATGACCTGTTCGTCCTCAGAATGTCGACGCCCACCCGTGAGAAACCGGGGCGTTTCAAGGATCTTGACCCACTCGACCACTGCGTCTGCCACCTGGGCGCGCAAGGACTCTTCGATGCCCTTCCGGACGGCGGTCGCGGGATCATCGCCGAGCCAGCCAAGCCAGTGATCAGGATCAGTGAGCTTGCTGAAGTCGTCCTGTGGCACCCCGTGACGGAGATTCTCCTGGTACTCACCTGTCAGTTTCCCGCTGCTATCCACCAACCACGCGCCGCGGATTGCTTCGGGAGGTACGTAGCCGTTCGGGTCGTCGATATACGTCGGGTCGATCTCGGCGACGCTGCCACCGGGATTCTCGGCAGCCGCAGCCAGTAGCGTCGGCTCGTTCGGTATGCCCTTACGTCGGCTTCGCGAGCCAAAACGACCCACGTTCCCACCCCCACCGTTGCCCGCCCAGTTGACCGCGATTGTGCCGCACCGGTCAGGACCGCATGAGGGGGGTGCGCGTGACGACGACGGGTGGGTGG